>JAWOKY010000131.1:0-2571 GCA_033853975.1 Thermodesulfovibrionales bacterium | reverse complement strand
CTGGCGGCTTTATCTCCTTTTCTCTTACCTCGGAAGCAATCTCCCTCAGCGTGCTCACTATCGTATTTTGATCAGGCCTGGTGCCCCATCTGATCACTGCCACCGGTGTGTCCGGACGCCTTCCGTTTTCCATAAGTTTACTCACCAGAACGTCCAGATTCTTCACAGCCATGAGAACCACAAGGGTGCCGACTCCAGTGGCAAGCTTTTCCCAGTTTACGGAAGAACCACTCTTGGTGATGTCCTCGTAGCCAGGAACTACGGCGAAGGAGGACGAATAGAGCCTGTGGGTAAGCGGAATGCCGGCATAGGCTGGCGCTGCGATGGCTGAACTGACGCCGGGGACAACCTCGAACTCTATCCCGTTTGTTGCGAGGGACTCCGCCTCTTCCCCTCCGCGACCGAAGACAAAGGGGTCGCCCCCTTTGAGTCTGCAAATAATTCTGCCTTCCTTCGCTTTTTCAAGAAGCAGAGCATTGATCTCGTCCTGAGTCATGGTGTGATGCCCCCCCCTCTTGCCCGCATAAATGAAGTCGGCCTCCTGGTTAATATAGTTGAGGACCTGGGCATTAAGGTGAAAATCGTAGACCACGACCTCGGCCTTTTGAAGACACCTCAGCCCCTTCACGGTGAGGAGACCTATGTCGCCGGGACCAGCGCCCACAAGATATACTTTGCCCTTTTTTGTTTTCATTCAGTCAATTGAACACCAAAAGCCTTATTTCAGACAAATGGAACAATAATTGCGGCATGCTCCAGTCCGACAGCAGGCGATGTGATAAGAAAAGGCTTGTAAGGTCAGGAGTGCGCGCCCGGCAACATTACCGTCATACCTTTTTGGATTCTTTCTCCGCCACGGATAGCTCTTCCGATAGAGATCTTTTCTTTTACGGTCTCGATCTCAATTGCTCCCGCCTTTTCAAGGGACGTATCAAGGACCTCTCCCGTATCCGGGTCTCTGATCTGCTCCGCAGCGCCAATCACGAGCCTTAGTCCGGGCTCAACGCCCTCCCTCGCGCCCCTGTTTATGTAAACCATACCGTCCTTTACCATCACGACCGTCCCTTCCCATGGGATCCTTTCAAGCTGCATGCTTATGAACGCAACCGCTTCGTCGATCGCTTTTTCGACCGCTTTTCCAACATTTGTCTTCTTGAATCCGCCGATATCCGCACCCCAATTCCTGTCTGAGAAGCCCACATCAAGCGCGCTTCTTTCGGCCCTGCCGATGACCTTTTTTGATGCAACAACCTGACCTGTTGTCGAATCAACCACGTAGATCACAGCGTTGATTTCAGCCGCATCCGTGCCGCCGCCGATCCTGAATCCCCCGATTCTCACCCCCGCGCCTCCGCCTGTTGTGGACGCCTGGAAATGCGTGATTTCGCCCTTAACAAGCAGCTGGGCCGGGGTCATTTGACCCTTTACAGGGGCCTTTTTACCTCCCGCGGTTCGCCCGGAATCGGCGAAATCCTGCTCGGCCATCGCTTCGCCCCGCATGTCCCTCTCAGCGATAACTATGAATCTTCCTGTCTGCTGGAGACTATCCGTGAGCACAGATCCGAAGGTATCCGCGAGATTCCACTGACCTGACCAATTAGAGCGGTTTTCAAATTTTGAGACCATTATGGAATACCGCAGGTTTCCCTGTGCGAAGGCAGACGCGCTAAAGATAAGCGACGCAAGAAATATAATCGTGACTGTTTTCTTCATAAGCCTCCCCCTTTCGAAATATAAAACATTATATGTGACAGGTTGTTTATTTTTCAAGCATCCGAATTGCCTCATGATGATCTCTGTATCTCTTTTTCGTCCCGGAAAAGATTCCGCATAAATGTCAATTGAGAATCCCGGCAAGTATGACATACTGCGGTATTCCGTGCCTGGCAGATCGTGTTATACTTTCAGAAACAAGATGCGGGTCTGTGACATCATCAGGAAAAAGCGGGACGGAATTGAACTTACCGACAACGAGTTATCTTGTATAGTTACCGGATATATTTCCGGAGAGGTCCCGGATTACCAGGCCTCCGCATTGCTGATGGCAATCCTCTTCAGGGGAATGAGCTTTAACGAGACGTTTGCTCTCACAAGGCTTATGCTCAATTCGGGGAAAATGCTCGATCTCTCCAGCATACCCGGTCCCAAGATAGATAAGCACTCAACAGGCGGTGTTGGGGACAAAACAAGCATCATTCTTGCACCGCTGCTCGCATCGGCGGGCGTCATTGTACCGATGATCGCAGGAAGGGGGCTGGGACACACAGGGGGGACGCTCGACAAACTGGAGTCCATCCCCGGGTTCAGGACTGCATTGTCAGCCGAGGAATTCATGGGAACCATCAGGGATATCGGCCTTTCGATAACAGGTCAGACGGAAGAGATCGCCTCTGCCGACAGAAAACTTTATCCGTTGCGTGATGTGACCGCGACCATTGACTCCATCCCGCTGATTGCCTCAAGTATTATGTCAAAGAAACTTGCGGAGGGCATTGACGGGCTTGTCCTGGACGTGAAGGTCGGATCAGGAGCCTTTATGAAAAAGATCGATGACGCGCGTAAACTTGCAGC
>JAWOKY010000130.1:0-6875 GCA_033853975.1 Thermodesulfovibrionales bacterium | reverse complement strand
CGGTGGCGTGCCGGTCTTGAGCCTGCCGAGCTTAAGCCCGATCCTTGCAAGCGAGTCTGACAAACCGGTCGAGGGAAATTCGCCTGCCCTTCCTGCGGCGAACGTCTCGTGGCCGATATGCATGAGTCCCTTCAGGAAGGTCCCTGTGGTAACGATAATGCATCCAGCCTCGTATGAAATGCCGAGGGAGGTCCTCACCCCTTTTATCCTTCCCCCCTCGACCATGATTTCCTCTGCAGCCGCCTGCTTGATGTCGAGGTTCTCTGCCGCCTCCAGAACCCGCCTCATCCTCAGCCGGTACAGGACCCTGTCGGCCTGCGCCCTTAATGACCAGACAGCAGGCCCCTTGGACTTGTTCAACATCCGAAACTGTATGCCTGCACTGTCGGTCACCTTTGCCATCTCTCCGCCGAGGGCGTCTATCTCCCTCACCAGATGTCCCTTTGCGAGTCCGCCGATAGCGGGATTGCAGGACATCTGGCCGATCGTGTCAAGGTTCATCGTAAAGATGCATGTCGAAAGACCCATCCTGGCCGCAGCGAGTGCGGCCTCGCATCCGGCATGTCCGGCCCCGATGACGATTATGTCGTATCGCTTGTTCATTGAATTTATTTTAATCAAGAAACAACAAACATTTCACGTTGACCTATTCTGTAGGTGACAGCGGAGGCGAAAGCGCCGGAAAAGCCTTGCATGACGACAAATTATTTATCAGTATTCACCTGCCGGCACTTGTGTGGCAAGCGCATTTCGGATTAATGTTCAGTGGGCAGGTATGGGGCTGGAATGTGTCGCAGAGTAAGACGTTTTCCATCGCCTCCGCCTCGGCTGTCAGAAATTGTACTATCATTAGAGAATAACCGCTCGAAGGGAGGGCGGCCCGAGCAGCCTTTCGCAGCGATTCCTTAAGGCATCGGAAGCCACACGAAATTACAGAATCAGGATAATCCTTCTGTGAAGTCCTGTTTTTTTGACGCCATGCCCTGATCAAATTCTATCGCCTTGAAAGGCTTTGAGGGACGTCTTCCCTTCTAAACAGCGCTCATGTTCCGGGTTCAAAAGGGCCACACGCTGATGCTATAGTAATAAATGGGAATGTTTCCGGTCAGCGATGCAAAAGAAAAAGAGCTAATTGAGAAGATGGAGGCATTGCATATCCGGGAAGAGGATATCGATGAGTCCTTTGTCCGCTCCGGCGGAAAGGGTGGACAGCATGTGAACAAGACCTCTACCTGCGTCTACCTCAGGCATGCGCCCACAGGCGTAGAGGTGAAATGCCAGGAGGAGCGCTCCCAGGCCTTGAACCGATACAGGGCACGCGTGCTCCTTGTAAAAAAGATCGACCAGATGATACGGGGCAGGGAGAGCGCCGAGATACAGAGGATCGAAAAAATCAGACGCCAGAAGAGGAAAAGGTCAAAGAGGGCGAAGGAAAAGATGCTTGCCGAAAAGAAGATCACCTCTGAAAAGAAGAGACTCCGTTCCCACGTATCTGCCAATGATTCTTTAACGTGAAAAACAAGCTCCGTTTTATTTACCAAAGACTCCACCAGCGCTTCGGCCCGCAGCATTGGTGGCCCGGGGAAACGCCCTTTGAGGTTGCCGTTGGGGCTATACTCACTCAGAACACAAACTGGGGAAATGTCGAAAGGGCGATCTCAAACATAAAAGGCGCAGGTGCGCTCAGCGCCCGCAACCTGCACGAAATGCCGGTCGAAAGACTGGCAACGCTGATCAAACCCGCAGGCTATTTCAATATCAAGGCAAAGAGGCTTAAAAACTTCATTGACCTTCTGGCCAACAGATACGGAGGGAGCATGAAGAGGATGGCAAAGGGGGAACTGCCTGCCCTCAGGGAACAACTCCTTTCGGTAAACGGCATAGGACCAGAGACCGCTGATTCCATACTCCTCTACGCGCTTGGAAAACCGGTATTCGTGGTAGACGCCTATACAAAACGCGTTCTTTCAAGACATAATATCATGGACCATGAAGAGCCGTACGAGGCCTTTCAGGGGCTTTTTCACGAGGGCTTGGGAAGAGACGTCCAGCTCTTCAACGAGTACCACGCCCTCCTCGTCAGGGTGGCAAAAGACCACTGCAGGACAAGACCCGTTTGTGCGGGATGTCCTCTTGAAGGAGTATAACGGATGATTAGAATGGTCACGCAGATACTTGCCGGGCTGATGCTCTTTTTCGGTGTCGTGACGCTTTTTGCGAAGTCCTATTTCGAATACAGGGCAAAGAAGATAAGAAGCGGCATCGTCTATACGCTCTTTGGTCTCGCGGCCCTCTTCTTTTCGCTCATGGCCTTTGCATACGCCTACTTGCAGGTCTGAGCTTCAGCAGACGTACATCGCGGTCACACCTTCCGGATTGCCGAAAGATTTTGCTATCTTGCGATCGGATACCCTGCGGCCTTCCAGGCCTTCAATCCGCCGTTGAGGTTTACAGCATTCCTGTATCCCATTTCATTGAGCGTCCTGGTCGCCAATGGTCCTCTGAGATCAACCCCGCAATAAACGATAATGATGGCATTCTTATCGGGTATCAAGGTGCTAATTTTAAATTCCAGCATGCCTCGTGACAGATTTATCGCACCCGGCATATATCCTGTTACAAATTCATCCTTCTCCCGCACATCCAGGATTATGATCTTTGCTTTGCTGTCGATCATCTTTTTTACATCATCAACGGAGACCTCCCTGATGGATGCCTTCGCCTCCTTCACCATCTGGTCCGAGGTCTTTCCCCCGCCCTTGTAATTCTGCGTCGCACAGGCCGCAAGACTTAGGGCGATTATCACAATCATGAATTTTCTGATCATAGCCGCCTCCTCGAGAGGTTCTTACCCACATAATAGCGGGAAGTTCTCCACAGTTCAACAAGTTTACGGGGATGGATTATTGTGTTAGATTTTAGTCATGAAGACATTGCTGGTCATCCTGGTTGTTTTGCTCCCCGGCCTGGTATGCGCGGCACCTTCCATAAGGTTCGAAAGTGAATCTCATGACTTTGGCACTATAAGGCAGGGCGATTTTCTTGTATTTGCTTTTGAATTTACAAATACGGGGGACGAAGACCTGCTGATCAAAGGGTTAACTGCATCCTGAGGCTGTATTGCTGAAGTGGCTAGTTCCAGCCACATTAAACCCAACGGGAAAGGGACCATCACTGTCAGGATCAATACCTCCGGCCGGAAGGGACCTATAGCGGAAAACGTTGAGGTGATGAGCAATGATTCTCTGCGGCCTCAAATTACTCTTACGGTCAAGGCCTTTGTCACTGATATCGATCTTCCCATCCTTTCAAAATAATCATCCACGTTGTTGCTGATGAGACCACCCCGTCACGTTTGACCATTCTTTACAATTCTTAACGCTTACAAAATGGGCCTTTAGAGGTACACTATAAGTAGAGAAGAGGAATCGGATAATCTGGCCTTGCAGGCGGTGATCAAGGACATAATTTCGTCGGCAAGGAGGAAAAGAATGAAGACTTTACTTGTTTCACTGGCCCTTTCCATGGTTTTTGTCTCGATACCGGCCTTGGCCAATGCGCAGACTGACCAACCTCCGACAGGTCCTCCGCTTTCGCAAGCGCTGGTTCGCGAAGGCGATTTCGCCCTGTCATTGGCTGATTCCCTCAGACTTGGCACGGCCAACGAAACCGAGGCAGAGAGCGCCTTAAGCGCAATAGGGATAGCACCGCGTAACGGCTGGATTGCGGACTACCCCGTCACACCGGACATTATCGGAGAATTGCAGAGCGCCTTAAGCGATGCGGCCGACTCCGGCAGACTTGCGATGGGGAAAGACGAGGCCCTGGCGGCATTTCAGAACGTCATCGACCAATACGACCTGAATGTGAGGATGGATACATCCGGCCGTGACGTCGGAGACACATCCGGCACGGAGTATCCGGACGCCTCGGTCATGAACGATTACTATTATGATGAGGGTCCCCCAGTGGTAACCTATTATGCCCCGCCCCCTGATTACGCTTACCTGTACACCTGGGTGCCTTATCCTTTTTGGTGGTGGAGTTACTGGTTCCCCGGTTTTTTCGTCCTCGTGGATTTTGACGTAAAGGCGGATCACCACGGACATGGAGATGGACACGATCACGGCCATCACGAGCATCACGGTGGTGAGGGGTCGGTCAGCAATCATTACCGGGATCCAGGCACAGGCAATATGGTCCGCGTCGATCCTACCAACAGATTCCGGGGCGGGACTTTCTCAGGAAGAGCAGGCTCAAGGTGGCAGAGTCCTTCGGCGCGAAGCGGGGCAAAGGCGATCGTCAGTCCCCGCCGTGTTCCCTCTGGTGGGGTTTCTACAGGAACAACGGGCAGAAACTACCGAGGCTATGGCGTATCAAGATCTGCTGTCGGCACCCGTTCAAGCGCCTTCGACCGTTCCGTTAACAGCAGGGTCGAGCGATCCTCAAGCAGCCGCGGGTACCAAAGTCGCTCGAGTGCCGGCCAGGTCCGCGGCACAGCCCCCGCAAGCCGGGGAGGGGCCCCTGCCCCTAGCCGCGGAGCAGGGAGCACCCGCGGGGCAACGAGAGGATTTCACGGTGGAGGGCGCCGCTGATGTCTTATCGACACGGATATGTCAAGATCTTTGAAGCATGGAGGAATGAGACGATGTTTATAGATAAAGCCGGTCCCCAAAACCGTTTGCATTTGCCTAATTCTCTTGCGGCTATCATAACCTGCCTTTTCATCTTCACCGCTTTCAGTACCTTTGCCTTTGCTGAGGGTGCGGAACAAAAGACGTTCAAGTCCCCACGACAGGCATTCAGTGCAGTTGTCAAGGCAGCAAGGGAAAATGACACAATTGAGTTACTTGCCATTTTCGGACCCGAAGGCAGGGAGATCATATCATCCGGCGATGCGGTTGCCGACGAAAGGGGCCGCGAACGTTTTGTCAGAGCCGCCTCAGAGTCAACCACATTTTCGAAGCTGGATGACAAAACAGTGCTGGCGGTGATCGGAAAAGACAGGTGGTCTTTCCCTGTCCCGATCGTGAAGTCGGGGAAGAAATGGTTCTTTTCAACCAAAGAGGGAAAGGAAGAGATAATAAACCGGAGGATCGGCAGGAATGAATTGAATACGATTCAGGTTTGCCTTGAGTATGTGAAGGCCCAGCGTGATTATGCCGCAAAGGACCGAAGCGGTGACGGTGTCCTTCAATTCGCACAGCACTTTCTTAGCAGCCAGGGCAGAGAAGACGGTCTATACTGGGAGACCGCTGCCGGAGAGGAAATGAGCCCCTTGGGCCCTCTGATAGCGCGCGCCTCTGAAGAAGGATATCCAGTCAGGACAAAAGACAAAAAGCCGATTCCTTACCACGGGTATTACTTTAAGATCCTGAAAGGCCAGGGAAGCAGCGCCCCGGGTGGTGAAACCGATTACATAGTCGGCGGAAAGATGACAAAGGGTTTCGCGCTCGTGGCATACCCTGCGATATATGGTGTTTCAGGAATCATGACCTTCACGGTAAACCAGGCCGGCACTGTGTATGAGAAGAATCTTGGGCCGAACACGGATGCGATCGCAAAGACGATCACAAGATACGACCCCGGCAGAACATGGGCAAAGGTCGGAAGAACGCCGTCTGCGCTGGCCAGACAGAAGGAGTCAGAGAAGTAAAGAGTTCAGGGCCGCAATGCGGCCGTTCCTATCCTATCCAGACGGTCTTCCTGAAGTCCTTCATCCCCTCCACGATATGGTTCGTCGTTCCTCTTCGGCCGACATGGAGTTGCGATTCGAGGTTGTAATGTTTAAGACAGGTGCCGCATGAGTAAATCTCCACGCCCAGCGCCTCAATATCTTTAAGGAGCGAAATGGTTTCGTCGTTTGTCGTCGTAAGCTTTACCCCCGCGTTCAGAAAGAAGATGGTATGGGGCAGCTGCTTGTATGCCTTCACCGTTTCGAAGTACCCCTTCATGAGGATCCTGCCAAGCTCCTCTTCCTTCCCCATACTATCTGTTCCCACTACCAGGAGCAGGTCTTTTTCTGTCGTCTTTTCGACGGCAACTTCAGGCTTGCATACATACCCCTTCACGATCTTCACCCGCCAGTCCCTTCCGTCTCTGACAGTCTCAGAGTAGTAGGCATTGCCTCTTGAGAAGGTTACGAGATTTTCGGCCGAAGCTTCATTGTCTACGATGACATCAACGATGCCTTCGGTCATTTTTGAAAGGGCTTCTTCCGCCATCATGACGGGCTTTGGACAGCCCTGATTCCTTGCGTCGATAACCATGGCGACCTCCTATTACGGCACATGACCTTCTTTGTATTCTGATTCATCCCTCACACGATAACGTAATCCTTCGCGCCGCAGTCAATCATCCGCGTCAGCTCCGCCGGTTTGGGCATTGCCTTTTCTTCCCGTGCCGGGAACCCTTCTGCATAGACCATGGATCCGGATCAGAAAACACCGTGATCGAACTTCGGAGCCGGCAAATATTCCCATTTCTCGCCCTTTCTGTACTTCGCCTCGATATCGAGACACTTAAGGGCATATTCAAAGGCATACGGTATTCCGGGACCTCCCGGCACAAAACCCGCCAATATCATGCCTACGGAGGCGGCCTCGAATATCTCCCCCGTGGTGGCGCCCGCATTGATTGCGGGGATGACATGAATAATACATCTTGGAGAGCAATAAGCTACCCCTCCGGACATGAACATCAGTTCCTTCACCTTCTTAGACAATGCGCCATCGCCGAAAATGGAAGCATAAAAGTCCGCAAAGGTCCTTCCAGGGTCGGGCGTTACAGTGTTAATTATCTGAAACATCCTCGGTACGAAGCCGCACTTCTGCTTCATGTACTCATTCACTTCTTCAGTTGTCATCTTCTTTTCT
>JAWOKY010000129.1:0-3455 GCA_033853975.1 Thermodesulfovibrionales bacterium | reverse complement strand
TTGTGGACTATGTTTTGAAAGAGACAAAGAGCGCGACGCAGAAACATGGCCGCATATCGCCATGGAAAGCATGCAAGGAGTGTCATCTTTCTGAGGCGGAACAGGGTTCCGTGACGCTCACGAACTCTTACGGCCATGCGCGCCATGTATTCATGCAAAAGATCCCCTGCAGTAAGTGCCATACCGGGTCGCTTCACACCTTTGCCCCTAATGAGCAGACATGCGCTGAATGCCACGCAGACAAGGCCATACACGGGATGGGAATGGCGGGATTTTCGTGTCTCAAGTGTCATAATTATAGTGAAAAGACACCCAAAATGATCTCTGTCGAACGCTGCCTCAAGTGCCACAAGGATTTTCCCCTGAAGGGCCCCATGTCATCTCTGAAGTGTTTTGACTGTCATCACCCTCACGGGCAGTTGAAGCCGACAAACAATGACTGCCTGAAGAACTGTCACGGAAATGAAACAAGGGTGGGACAGCACAATCTCCATATGACTAAGGCCAGGCTGCACTGTCTCGACTGCCATAAGGCGCATTCCTGGGTCATAGGGAAAAAAGAAGCAAAGACCCTTTGCAACCGCTGCCACGTACTCAGAGACCCTGCGACGTTTATTTACTGATCAATCTAAACTTCAAAAATATTTTACCGAAGGCGGCGGACATGCGGAAAAAGAGCCATATCTGCGGCTCCTCAAAAATCATGGCCTTCCAGCCCACCTTCTTGAATTCAGCAAAAACGTGAAATCTTCGGTCACGTGAATAAAATCGGATCATGCCGTCATTTATGGGCTTTTTCAGCATGGCCGCCGCTGGATTATGCAGCGTCAAGGTTTTATCAGTGCATTCCAGTCTGCGGAGAACTTTTCCATTCCGGCGACCGTGAGATCGTGATGGATATCATATTCCTGCCAGTTCCGCGAAAGAGAAATCTCTCTGTACGGGATCGGCTTCAGGTTCCTTGCCGGATATTGGTAATCTGCTGCCGGCATTTGCAGCCCCTTTTCGCCCCATTCCTTCAGTATTGCAAAGGGAACTGTCGCAATGTCTGTTCCGAGCTTCACCGCATAAAGGAGATGGTCGAGGCTTCTCACGCTTGCGGTGAGGACTTCAACGTGGGCGTCGCCTTTTGAGTACATTCTAACAATGTTGGAGATAAGGTCCATTCCATTTTCTCCTCTGTCATCGAGGCGGCCGATGAAGGGAGAGACGAAGACATTACCTCTTTTTGCGCCCAGAGTCGCGGCATATACCGCAGCAGCCTGTTCCTGAGAGAAGCAGAGTGTGAGGTTCACGCGCATACCCTCCTTGACGGCTTGCCCGGCTGCCTTCAGCCCCTCGGTTGACGTGGGGAATTTTATGTGAGCGTTTGGTATCCAGGTAAACATCTTCCTGCCCTGGGCAAGCATTTCTTCCGCCCTGGTGGCGGGGTCTGCATAGACCTCGACGGAGATGGAGCCCTGGGGCATCATCCCGGAAAGCTCGGTCACGACGAAATGGTAGAAATTGAGAATCTCATCGCGGCTGAATTTTTCACCCTTTTCGAACCGCTTCCTTGCGCTCGGGTTCTTCGAGATGAGCGTTGGATTCGTTGTCTGGCCGTCCAGAAATCCGAGAAGATCGATGCTCTGTCTTGTTTCGTGGGGATCTCCGCCGTCCAAAAATATTCTTGTTTTGAGGCCTGCTGGTCTCATAAAAGCTCCTTTACCTTTCTGATAATCGCGTCCTTGGAGATATTCTCATAATCGAGCAGTTCACCTGGTTTCCCGCTCTGCGGCATTTTCGTCACGGCAAGCGAATGGACCGGGATATCGAAATCCGCCAGTGCAGAGCGGACCGCCTCTGCGATCCCGCCTTCCGGATAGTGGTCTTCAACAACTATGACGGCGGTGGTAATGCTTCCCGCCTTTTTCAGTACGGAGGCATCAAGGGGTTTTATGCAGTAAAGATCGATAATTCGTGTCATGATGCCTTCCCCCTTCAGCTCTTCATGGGCCGCGAGGGCTTCATGAACGGTGATACCCGAAGCGGCAACCGTGATTGCGTCTTTGTCGCTCTGCCTCACTACCTTGCTTCCGCCTATGGGAAACTCCTCATTCGTCCTATAAATGATAGGGGTATCTTTCCTTGTGGTACGGATGTATACGATTCCCTTGTGTTTTGCTGCCTCTTCAACTATTTTTTCAGTGGATACCGCGTCGCAGGGGTATAACACCACGCTGCCCAGTATCGCCCTGAACATAGCTATATCTTCGAGCCCCATCTGCGAGGGCCCGTCTTCGCCGATTGAGACGCCTGCGTGGGAGCCGCAGAATTTGATGTTTGCCCCCGAGTATTGGCTCATCCTGATCTGATCAAAAGCCCTGGAAAGAAAGGCCGCGAATGTTGAAACAAAGGGTATCTTGCCCCTTGCGGCGAAACCCAGTGCGGTCCCGACCATATTCTGTTCCGCGATATACATCTCGAAGAACCTGTCGGGATTTTTTTCCTTGAATATCTCCGAATAGGTCGAATTACTCACTTCGGCATCGAGGACTACCATATCGGGGAATTTCGGGAATATTCTTGCGAGTGCATTTCCGTATGCCTTCCGGGTGGCTACGGATTTGTCGGCGAGATAAAGCATCTTCTGTGTCAGTTCGGACGCCTTCTTTGATACCCTGAGGTTTTCGGGCTTGGTGATATCTCCGACTACTGTTTTATCCACTTCTCCCAGTTCTCTTAATGCATCGACAAGCTGCTCTTTTGAGAGGGGTTTCCCATGCCACCCGTTCTTGTCTTCGACGAAAGATACCCCTTTACCCTTGATCGTTCTTGCTATGATCATCACCGGTTGTTCAGAGCCCTGCGCGGCCCTGTCAAAGGCCTTGAGAACCTCGTCGAGGTTATGACCGTCTATGACGACAGTCTCCCAGCCGAAGGCGGAAACCTTTTTTTCATATGCGGCAAGGTCGTGTCCGAACATCGTCTCGCCGCGCTGGCCGAGGCGGTTCACATCTATAACTCCGACAAGATTGCCGAGCTTGTAATGACTGGCAAGCTCCATGGCCTCCCACTGCGAACCCTCGGCCATCTCGCTGTCTCCCAGGAGGACGTAAGTCCTGTAAGGCAGGTTATCGATATATTTTGCATTAAGTGCCATCCCGACCCCGATTGACAGCCCCTGTCCGAGGGAGCCTGTAGCGACATCAACGTATCTGAAATCCGGGGTCAGGTGCCCCTGAAGAGGGCTGCCGAATTTCCTGAGGGTCATCAATTCTTCCTCAGTTACCCTGCCGGCGGCAGCCCACAGCGAATAATAGAGCGGGGAGGCGTGTCCCTTTGAGAAGATGAGCCGGTCGTTGTTGGGGTGCTTAGGGTCTTCAGCGTCGAACCTGAAGGCGCCGCCGAACATCAATCCTGTCATCAGGTCGGCAGCAGAAAGTGAGGATGTAGGGTGACCTGACCCCGCCTCT
>JAWOKY010000128.1:0-23932 GCA_033853975.1 Thermodesulfovibrionales bacterium | reverse complement strand
TTCTTTCAGGTATATCGTTACAGGGTCATGCTCTCCTTCAAGCGGAAGGCGACCGCGTTCCTCCTCCTGCTCCTCTTCCTCTTCGTCGGCGTTGCCTTCGTATTCCGCGTCGTCGTCGTCCGAAGTTCGGAAATCTTCGTTTTCGTCTTCGTTCATGTACTCTTCATCGTCACGCATCTTTCGTTCCCTCCATGTATTTCCTTTTTTCGCGCAGAAGGGCATCGAACCGGCTGAAATCTCCGGCATTGCGGGCAACGGTCAACTTCTCTTCAAATTTTCGCATCTCTATCTTTCTGAAGCAACCTTCAATATTGCTGTCCACATTGTCACGGTCGAATCCGGGATCGACGGAAAGTTTCGTCACAAGCCGTCTTTCTTCGTCATCGGCATCACGGAGGAGGAGGGAGATACAGGCATCGTCTCCCAGACGGGCGAGTTTCCCCAGGATACCTGCGACCGTTTTATCCTTGATGTCTCCAATGTCCAGCCTCGACAGCACCTCGCCCGCCTTTTCCGGGAAAGCGATAACGGAACTAAGCAAAAGGAGATACTCCTCGCTGCTTCCCCTGCCGGCTGCCGCAGCAGGGTCAGCCTTGTGTTCCGTCCCCCTGCCTTTCAGCTTCCTGAATTCCGCCCTTATCGTTGCCTCGCCCATCCTCGTCCTGTCGGCGAGCTCGATAAGCATCTCCTCCGAGGCAAGCGGATCACTCACCTGGGCGATCAGAGTAAGCACCTCCCTGACAGTATCCCTTTTTTCTCCGCCGGAGAGGCCAAGAAGAAAATCCACCATAGTCCGCGCCTGGCCCATCAACGCCCCGAAAGCCGCTGCCCCGTGCTTCCTTAGGTAGCTGTCAGGGTCTTCCCCGTCGGGCAGGACAAGGACCTTTGCAGAATAATTGTTCCTGCATACGAGCGTCAGCGCCCTTCTGGCGGCAGCCCTTCCGGCCGCATCGCCATCGAATACGAGGACCGCCCTGCCGGCCAGTGTCCTCAGCCTCTGTATGTGACCCGGCGTAAGAGCTGTTCCGAGCGGCGCTACTGCGTTTCGAAATCCGAACTGATGACAGATGACCGCATCCATGTATCCTTCGACTATTATTCCGCAGCCCTCGCGCCTGATCGACTCCTTTGCCAGGGAAAGTGCGAAAAGCGTCTCTGACTTCCTGAACACGGGGGTTTCGGGAGAGTTGATGTACTTGGGGTTCGCGTCGCCGAGCGCCCTCCCACCGAAGGCAACGACACTGCCGCCGGCGCTCGTGATCGGGAAGATCAAGCGTTCCCTGAACATGTCGTACAGCCCTTTTTCTCCCTGCACGACAAGGCCGGCGTCTTTCATCGTCTGGTCGCTGCACCCCGCGCTCCTCAGATGCCTGCTCAGGTTGGACCAGCCCGGCGGCGCAAATCCTATATTGAAGATGTCTGCAGATTCAGGCGAGATTCCCCTGCTCTTTACGTAATCCCTTGCGGCGGCAGATTCATTGAGCCTGCTGACGTAATAGGCGACCGCTTCGGCAAGTGCTTTTCTGATCCGCTCTTCTTTCAGCCGGGTCCCGGAGGTCCCTCTCTTTTCGGGCAGAGAGACGCCCGCCTTTTTCGCAAGCAGACCAAGAGACTCCCCAAACGACAGGTTTTCATATTTTGACACGAAGGAGATCACATCCCCCCCCGCTCCGCAGCCGAAACAGTGAAATATCTGCTTTGACGGGTTTACCATGAAGGAGGGAGTCTTTTCAGCATGGAAGGGGCAGAGGCCCTTCCAGTTCTGGCCCGACTTCTTCAGCTGGACATAATCGGATATAAAATCGACGATGTCTATTTTCGATTTTATCTCTTCGAGAATCCCGTCGGTCTTCATGCATTCTCCCCCCCGAGCGTTCACCTCGGCGGTGATACCAGATAAGGTTTATTTTACCACGAATAACGGAAGCTGTTGAGCAATGGGGAGAAGCGGATCAGCGCGACCGGAGGAGTTCTTTGGCCCTGTTGTTCACCCATTTGCCGTCCGCAAGGCCCTTGGTTCGGGGCATGAGTACGCGCATCACCTTTCCGATGTCGGCCTCCCCCTTTGCACCCGATTCTTCAATCGCAACGAGGATCATTCGTTCGAGCTCTTCCGGGGCAAGCTGCGCCGGAAGATAAGACTGAAGAACCGCCAGCTCCAGTCTTTCCTTCTCAGCGAGGTCCTCTCTGCCGCCCTTCGAAAAAAGCTCAATCGACTCCCTTCGCTGCTTTGCGAGAGTCGCTATAACAGAGAGAAGTTCTTCGTCGGAGAGTTCCTGTCCCTTTTCAATCTGCCGGTTCTTGGCAGCGGCCTTGAGGAGTCGAAGGACAGAGACCCTCAGCGCTTCACCCGCTTTGAGCGAAGTCTTCAAATCTCCGTCAATCCTCTCAAGCAGAGACATTCTACTATCTCGCAGACATCCGGACTCTCTTTGCGGCCTTCTTGCGTGCCGCGAGAGCCTTTTTCTTCTTCTTTACGCTGGGTTTGTCGTAGTGTTCTCTCTTCTTTATCTCAGAAAGAATTCCTTCTTTTTCGCATTGTTTCTTGAATTTCTTCAGTGCGTTTTCGAACGAATCACTTTCCCTCACCCTTATTGAGGGCATCCATTAATCACTCCTCCCTGTTTGAAATGTTAACAATTTTAGCAGTTGATAGTAATGCGTGTCAATACATAGTCATTCGGAAGCCCTCCATGAAGCAGTTGATAATAAAGAAAAAATGTCGGGACCCAGAGATGAGACGCAATACGGGGACCTCAACACCACCCGCTGGCGCCCCGCCACGTTGAAAAATCTGACACCGGTATGCTACATTTTTACATCTCCTCAGGGCATATTCGTCCAACCTGTTCAATAATGCGGAGGGTGATGAGTGGGGCGGTTTTTTTCCCGGTTGGCGCCTCGAATTGTTACGCGGCTTATTACTACATGATTGCGTTCGAAGCGATGATAAACAGCCTCGAAGAGGCGATAATTCTGTTCGACAAATCGACTGACATTCTCTATCTTAACCGAACGGCCGAAGAGCTTCTCGGCAAGAGTTCCAAAGACACCGTAGGGAAAAGGCTCCCGCAGATCCTGAAGAGCGGAGAAAAATCCATCTCCGCTCTTATAAAGAAGACGATCGGCGAGGGGCGTTCTTTCAGGGGCAGATCGGTCAGCATGAATGTCGGCCGGACGGTCAACATGGATTTCAATCTGTCGCCCTTCTTTACCGGCGGCAGGATCGAAGGCGCAGTGCTTTCGCTCTATGAAAATATCAATATCGCCGAAAGAGAAGATCTCGATTTTGATTCCCTCGTATACATGATCGGCTCGATAGCCCACGAAATAAAAAACCCTCTCGGCGGCATAAAGGGCGCAGCGCAGCTCCTCCTGAGCAAGCTCGATGCGCACAGGGAATATGTGGACCTGATCATCAGGGAGACGGACAGGCTGAACTCGATCCTCAACGATTACCTGACGATATGCAAGAAGCCTTCATTCAGCCCGGTAAACATCCACGAGGTCATGGAAAAAACGCTCCATATCATGGACGTCCCGATCCGAAAGGCCGGCATCACCCTGAAGAGGTTCTATGACCCGAGCCTCCCCCAAGTGAGGGGAGACGAGGCAAAACTGCTCCAGGTATTTCTCAACATCATAAAAAATGCGCTCGAATCGATGAAAAAAGGCGGCAGCATCGAGATCTCCACGTATCCCTCGAAGGAGTCCGTACGTGAAAGCGGACGGACCAAGCGCTGGGCAATGATCTCCATAAGAGACACCGGAAAGGGAATCTCCGAGGGCGACCTGAAAAAGATTTTCGTCCCTTTCTATACCAGAAAAAAAAACGGCACGGGGATCGGGCTTGCCCTCTCAAAGAAGATCATCAAGGACCACGGGGGGCTGATCAAGGTGAGGAGTCAGGAGGGAAAGGGCACGGCGGTTTTCATTTACATCCCTTTTGAAAACAGTGGATAAGAAGATACTGATTATAGACGACGACGAGAGTATCGTCTGGGTGATCCGCAAGGCGCTGGAGCCCCTCGGCTACGATATCGCGTCACGGACAAAATTGTCTTCAGGGATCCGCGCAGTGCAGGACATGCCCCAAGTTGTTCTCCTCGATCTCATCCTGCCCGACGGCGACGGACTTGAGGGGCTTCGCGAGATCCGGGCCATCAACCCGGATGCGATCGTCATCATGATCACCGCCCATGCCCGGATGGAAAGTACCATCACGGCAATGAAGGAAGGGGCGTACGACTATATCGAAAAACCCTTTGACATCGAGGAGCTTAAAATCGTTGTCGAGAAGGCGTTCAGGGATCTTTCGATGCGCGAGGAGCTGAAGGAACTCAAGAAGGCCGCATTCGAGACGGAATCGCCTCACATGATAGGGAAGAGCCCGAAAATGCTGAAGGTGTTCAAGGACATCGGCAAGGTTGCCACAAAGGACATAACGGTGCTGATAACGGGTGAGAGCGGAACCGGCAAGGAACTCGTTGCAAAGGCAATCCATTACAACAGCAGGCGGGCGCTCGGCCCCTTCGTAGCGATCAACTCCGCCTCGATCCCGAAGGACCTTCTCGAATCAGAGCTATTCGGCTACAAGCAGGGGGCCTTCACCGGCGCGCTCAGGGAGAAGAAGGGTAAGATAGAGACCGCCAACGGGGGCACCCTCTTCCTCGATGAAATTGCGGAGATGGAGCCGGACCTTCAGTCAAAACTCCTTCGTTTCCTCCAGGAGAAGGAATTCAGCCCCCTCGGCGGCAATGAGGTGCTGAAGGCCGATGTCCGCATTATAGGGGCAACGAACACCAACCTCGCTGAGGCAGTGGCAAACGGCCGTTTCAGGGAGGACCTCTATTACCGGTTCAACGTCCTCCAGATACCGCTGCCGCCGCTAAGGGAGAGGAAGGAAGATATACCTCTCCTCATAAAAGGCTTTCTGAGGGAGACTGCGGAGAAACTCGAAACAGGAGAAAAGGACCTTTCCAAGGATGCGAGGGCAGCACTCCTCAAATATGACTGGCCCGGGAACGTACGCGAACTCGAAAACGTCATCATGAGGGCCTGCGTGCTTTCTGCCGGAGCGGTGATCGAGAAGAAAGATCTTCTCCTCGACGAGGGCGCGTCATGCTCCATCAAGGAATTCCTCGAAGAAAAACTGAAGCGTTACCTCAAGGACATGACAAGGGTCGCGAATTTCAACCTTTACAGTACGGTGATGTCCGAAGTGGAAAAAGCGCTGATCAGCATCGTCCTGAAGGAGACGAAAGGGAACCAGCTGAAGACTGCGAGGGTGCTTGGAATCAACCGGAACACCCTCAGGACAAAGATCAAGGAATATAAGATCAAGTAGGGCGGCCCTTGCGGCAGTCCTGAAAGGCGAGGCGGGACAGGCTTCGCCCTGAATGACTTCCGAGGCATTTATTTGACTTCATACTTTTTGTTCCTTTATCCTAAGTGCGGTGACATAAAATGAAAATATTTCCGAAAGAAGTTGATTTTTTTGAGATCTTCGACAGGGCCTCTCTCAATGTGACAAAGGCCGCCTCCCTGCTCGTTGCGCTCATGGAAAATTTCGACAACATCGATGCCAGGGCCAAGGAGATTTACGAGGTCGAGCAGGAGGGAGACATCCTCACGCACGAGATCATGAAGAAACTGAACAAGACCTTCATCACCCCGATAGACAGGGAGGACCTTTACGCCCTTTCATCCCGGCTTGACGATGTGCTTGACCTTATCTGGAGCGCAGCCGACAGGATCGCGGTCTTCAAGGTCAGGGAGACGACCCGCGAGGCGATATCGATGTCAAAGGACTTACTGACGACGACAGAGGCGATCCACAGGGCGATAAGGAAACTCAAGGAAAAGAAATATTCTCATGTCCAGGAATACTGCATCGAGATCAACAGGCTTGAAAACACGGTCGACCGGGATTTCAGGGACGCCCTCGGGAAGATGTTCGACGAGATGAAAGATCCGATACTCATCATAAAATGGAAAGAGATCTACGAACACCTCGAAGATGCCTCCGACAGATGTGAAGACGTGGCAAACGTCCTCGAAGCAATAGTTCTTAAGTATGCATGATACCTATACCCTTCTCGTCCTCGTCATAATACTGGCAACAATATTCGACTTCATAAACGGATTTCACGATACGGCGAACGCCATCGCAACTTCCGTCTCGACAAGGGTTCTGTCGCCGAAAGTCGCTGTCTCGATGGCCGCCGTCCTGAATATGGTGGGAGCGCTTTCCGGCACGGCGGTCGCAAAGATGGTGGGCGCCGGGCTCGTCACTGTGTCGGGCATAACACAGATCACTGTCGTATCGGCCCTCCTTTCGGCGATCATCTGGGACCTTTTCACATGGTTTTTCGGCCTCCCTACGTCCTCGAGCCATGCGATATTGTCGGGGCTGGTGGGCGCAGCGGTCGCGACTGCCGGAACCGGCGTCATAATCTCGGGCGGCGTCTACAAGATACTCGCCGGCCTCATCTTTTCCCCGATCGTGGGGTTGATCCTCGGCTATCTGCTCATGGTTTTTCTCTCCTGGCTATTCAGGCGGTCTTCGCCGGCAACGGTCACGCGGACCTTCAACAGGATGCAGATCGTCTCAGCGGCATACATGGCTTTCAGCCACGGAAACAACGACGCACAAAAGACAATGGGCATTGTAACCATGGCCCTCGTGAGCTACTACAAGCTCCCCCGGTTCGATATTCCGTTTTGGGTGATAATTCTCTGCGCGGGCGCCATGGCCCTGGGGACTGCGATAGGAGGATGGAGGGTCATAAAAACCCTTGGCGTACGTCTTGTGAATCTCAGGCCTATAAACGGTTTCGCTGCCGAGGCCTCGGCAGCAACCGTAATAGAGATTGCGTCACGTATAGGACTTCCGCTTTCTACAACACACGTCATATCGTCCACGATCATGGGCGTCGGCGCATCGAAGAGACTCTCGGCCGTACGATGGGGCGTGGGATGGAATATCCTGCTGGCCTGGGTCTTCACCCTTCCCGCATGCGCAGTCCTTGCGTGGGCAGTCTGTAAGCTCCTGCACCACGTGATCTAGAGCCGCCGCGGCCGCTCAGATATCCCGCTTCTTGGGCCTCTTGTTTCCTTCGAGAACCTTTTTCCTGAGCCTCACGGACTGAGGCGTCACCTCGACAAGCTCGTCCTCCTTGATGAATTCTATCGCCTGTTCGAGGCTCATGATCCTCGGAGGTATGAGCTGAAGGGCCTCGTCTGCGCCGGAGGCCCTCATGTTCGTGAGCTTCTTCTCCTTTGTCACGTTCACATCGATGTCGCTTTCGCGCGAATTTTCACCGACGATCATGCCTTCGTAGACAGGGGTATTTTCCTTCACAAAGAGCGTGCCCCTCGGCTGGAGGTGAAAAAGGGCATAGGTCGTCGTCTTGCCGGACCTGTCGGCGACGATCGCCCCGGTCGAGCGCTTTGAGATGACGCCCTGCCAGGGTTCGTAGCCGTCGAAGATATGGTTGAGCAGACCGGTGCCTCTCGTATCAGTGAGGAACTGGGAGCGGAAACCGATCAGTCCCCGCGACGGGATCCTGAATTCCAGGCGCACCCTGCCATGGCCGTTGTTTTGCATCTTCTGCATCCGGCCCCTCCTCATGCCGATCTGCTGCGTAACGACTCCCACATACTCCTCGGGCACGTCGATCACGAGATGTTCCATAGGCTCGTGGACCACGCCGTCGATCTCCCTGGTGATCGTTTCAGGCATCGAGACCGAGAGTTCGTAACCCTCCCTCCGCATCATCTCCAGGAGTATCGCAAGCTGGAGCTCGCCCCTCCCCATCACCTTGAAGGAATCCATCAAACTGAAATCCACACGGATCGAGACGTTATAGAGAAGTTCCTTTTCGAGCCTCTCCCTGAGGTTCCTGGAGGTGACGAATTTTCCCTCTTTTCCTGCAAAAGGAGAGGTATTCACTGAAAAGACCATCGATATCGTCGGCTCGTCCACCTTGATCCGCGGAAGGGGTTTGGGCGTTTCCATCGAGGTAATCGTGTCCCCGATATTGATCCCCTCGATGCCGGCCAGCGCAACGATGTCTCCTACCGATGCATTCCCGACATCCACCCTCTCGAGTCCTTGAAACCCGTAGAGAGAGGTGATCTTGGTCTTTATCGCATCGCCCCCGCTGTTGACCATCGATACCCAGTCGCCCACCTTTACGTCTCCGGAGAAGATCCTTCCTATCGCCAGCCTCCCGACGTAGTCGTTGTAGTCGATGTTCGTGACAAGAAGCTGAAGTACCCCGCTTCCATTTGATTCCGGACCCGGGATCGTCTTCAGTATCAGATCGAAGAGCGGCCTCAGGTCTTCACCCTCTTCCTCCATCGAAAGCCGTGCGGTGCCGGCCTTGGCGTTGGTGTAGACAATAGGGAATTCGAGCTGCTCCTCAGTGGCGTCGAGGTCGATGAAGAGGTCGTAGACCTCGTTGAGAACCTCCTGTATCCTCGCGTCAGGCCTGTCTATCTTGTTTATGACGAGGATCGGGGGGAGGTTAAGTTCGAGGGCCTTTTTCAGGACAAACCTCGTCTGCGGAAGCGGTCCCTCGGAGGCGTCCACCATCAGCAGAACCCCGTCGACCATCTTCAGCGTCCTTTCCACCTCTCCTCCGAAGTCGGCGTGTCCGGGCGTATCGACGATATTGATCTTCGTTCCCATATACTCCACGGCCGTATTCTTTGCCATGATAGTGATGCCACGCTCCCGCTCAAGGTCTATGTTGTCCATCACCCTTTCCTGGACCCTTTCATTGACGCGGAAGATGCCGGACTGTTTGAGCATCCCGTCGACGAGCGTTGTCTTTCCATGGTCGACATGGGCGATAATCGCAATGTTTCTCAAATCTTGACGTTTCACTCTTACCTCATTTTTCATTATTTTTCCGGCAGCGCAAGAGGGCCACAGGGAACAATTCAGGGAATCCCTACCGGGGAGAACCTTTAATTTTAAAACGCCTGCCCCTTAAAAAGCAAAAAAAACTGGATTTCATAGATCGAAGCGGGAGAAGCCATCCCTCAAACCCTTTTAAGGCGATATAATTTGATAGGCGCACACTGGGGGCCTTACGAAAGTCCTCGGAAGTGATATCCGGGTTGCATCATATTCAGGCGGCTTCCGGTGCCGTGAGGAATCGCTGCAAAAGGGTTTTTCAGGCCGCGTTCCCCTTCTGCGGTGCAGCGTTTTTGCAGTCATTTGACTTGGGGCACCGCCCGTGGCTATCTTAGATTATGAAGTTTTTGCTTTTTGATATCGACAGCACCCTCATCGACTCGGGCGGCGCGGGCCAGCGCTCGCTCAACCTCGCCTTTGAAGAGATGTTTTCCGTGCGTGACGCCTTCGGAACAGTCAGCATGGCGGGAAAAACCGATTCTCAGATTCTGAAGGAAGCGTTCGCACTCCACGGCATCGAGCCGATTAACGGCGTCGTGCCCGAGTTTTACCATACCTACGTCCGGCACCTTCGCGAACAGATCGGAATCGGCAAGGGGCATGTGAAACCCGGAATGCGAGAGGCACTCGAAATCCTGAAGGACAGGGAGGAATACGTGCTCGGCCTGCTGACTGGAAATATCGAGCAGGGTGCTTTGATCAAGCTCGAGCACTTCGGTCTCAGGTCATATTTTGTCGCCGGGGCCTTCGGCAGTGACGCAGAGGACAGGAACAGACTCCTTCCGATTGCGGTAGAAAAACTGTTTCGCGCGAAGTCGGTCCCGGTGCAATTTTCCGACTGCGTAGTCATAGGAGACACCCCCAGGGACGTGGAATGCGCCAGGCCTTACGGCGCCTTCTCTGTCGGCGTGGCAACAGGCCCTTATTCCTGCGCAGAGCTCTCTGCCGCAGGAGCGGATGCCGTCTTTGAGGACCTCTCAGACACAAAGGGATTCCTCTCGGTCCTTCGGTAAGAATGCTTTTCAGGCAGGAGCACGTTTTTCCGCATTTCGGACTGCGGGAAGGCCCGGCAAAATCGGATAGAATACTAATAAGGCCGCTGGCGCAGCAGGACGGACAAACCGTGCAACCACGGTTTCACACATGAACCTCGGGAGGAGCGAGATGGGAAACATCCTTGACGGCAGAAAACTCTCTGAAGAAATCAAGAGGCAGGTGGCGACGGAAGTTGGGGCTCTCAATAAGTCCGGTGTTGACGTAGGGCTGTCCCTGATGCTTGTCGGAGACAATCCTGCATCGGTCCAATATTTCCAGGCAACCCTGAAGGCATGCAGGAAAACCGGGATAACCGCCTATGAGGTCAGGCTGCCTGCCACGGCCACGGTGAATGAAATCCTGAACGAGGTAAACAGAATAAACATCGACGAGCGTATCCACGGACTTCTTGTGCTCATGCCTCTGCCGGTGCATATCAACTCAAGGAGGATCATAAACCAGATCATCCCGGAAAAAGATATTGACGGCCTTGGCGCGATTTCTGTCGGCAGGCTGGCCGCGGAAGAATCGTCTTTCCAACTGTTCGGGACGGAAGGCGGCGGCATCGTACAGCGGTCGCGGTACATTCATGCCATATGGAGCTTTCTGCCCTGCACCCCCTTCGGGGTGATACGGCTTCTGGAGCGTAACCAGGTCCAGATCAAGGGCAGGCACGTAGTGATCATAGGCAAGGGGCTTGCTGTTGGGAAGCCGCTTTCGATGATGTTTCTGGCGAAGGAGGCGACGGTCACCGTCTGCCACAAGGCGACTCATGATCTGGCGTCAGTAACGAGACAGGCTGATATCCTCTGCTCCGCCACCGGAAGGGCCGGACTGGTAACCGGAGACATGGTAAAAGAAGGGGCAGTTGTCGTCGATATCGGGATAAACGTGCTGAAGGACGGCACGATCACCGGTGATATAGATTTCCCGTCGGTTTCGAAAAAGGCCTCTCTCGTCACCCCTGTCCCCGGAGGCGTCGGTCCTGTGACGATCGCGATGCTCCTTGAAAACACGCTGAGGTCGGCCCAGAGAAGCGAGCTCTACAAGAGCCCGCTGACGACAGGGTAAGGCAGGGTATATGACAGAGACGGGAATGCATCCACCAATGCCTCTTAAGGCGATGAAATTTGATTAGGGCATGCTGTCGAGAAAACGATGCTTCACCGGGCCTGCAATCCTTGTCCTGTTTTGCCGACGTGGCTTCCGATGCCGTGATGTATCGCTGCAAGAGGCTTTTCGGGCCGCGTTCTCTTCTCTCGCTTACGCTGAGGGGACTCCATCTGCCACAGCGTCGGGATAGCTTATGACTGACTTCAAACTCACAACTGATTTCGTTCCGAAGGGAGATCAGCCTGAAGCCATAAGAACTCTCACAGAGGGAGTGATCAGCAGCAGACGTCAGCAGGTCCTCCTGGGGGTGACCGGCTCGGGCAAGACCTTCACCGCCGCGAACGTCATCGCCGGGGCCGGGAGGCCTACACTCGTTATCGCCCACAACAAGACGCTCGCCGCACAGTTGTACGGGGAATTCAAGGAGCTCTTCCCGGAAAACGCGGTCGAGTTCTTTGTGAGCTACTACGATTACTACCAGCCCGAAGCATACCTCCCGACCACGGACACCTACATCGAAAAAGACGCGATGATAAATGACGACATCGACAGACTGAGGCACTCCGCGACAAGGGCGGTTCTCGAAAGAAGGGACGTCATCGTCGTTGCCTCGGTTTCCTGCATTTACGGCATCGGCTCCCCGAAGGATTACATGGACATGCACCTGTTCCTCGAAGAGGGCATGCGCGTCGGGCGGGACGAGGTCCTCCTGAGGCTGGTCGAAATACAGTATGCGAGGTCGGACATCGAATTCAGGAGGGGAACATTCAGGGTGAGGGGCGATATCGTCGAGATCTATCCTTCCTTCGCACTCGACAGGGTGATCAGGGTCGAGTTCTTCGGCGATGATATCGATTCGATCAGCGAGACAGACCCGCTCACCGGAAAGAAGATAAGGAGGCTCGAGCGGATCGCACTATTTCCCAACAGTCACTGGCTCACGCCGAGGGACAGGCTCGATTCGGCGCTCGTAAACATCGAAAGGGAGATGAAGGAATGTGTCGAGAGGTTCCTTCGGCAGGGCAAGATCATCGAGGCCAGGCGGATCGAGGAAAGGACCCGTTTCGACATGGAGATGCTCAGGGAGTTCAACTACTGCCACGGGATAGAAAACTATTCGAGGCACCTGAGCGGCCGCCTTGCCGGCGAACCTCCGTACACCCTTATCGATTATTTCCCGGAGGATTTCCTCATCATTATCGACGAATCGCACGCCACCGTTCCCCAGATAGGGGGCATGTATGAAGGGGACAGGTCGCGGAAGCAGACGCTGATCGACTATGGGTTCAGACTCCCCTCGGCGCTCGACAACAGGCCGCTGAAATTCGCTGAATTCGAAAACAGGGTGAAACAGGCCATCTATATCTCGGCGACGCCTGCCGAATATGAGATACAGAAGGCCGGAGGAAAAATCGTCGAGCAGATCATCCGCCCGACGGGGCTGATCGACCCGAAGCCCACGGTCAGGCCTGTCTCCGGCCAGGTGGACGACCTCCTCGGAGAGATCAGAAAGAGGGTCGAAAGGGGCGAACGGGTGCTCGTGACGACGCTCACCAAGAAGATGGCGGAGGACCTGACCGATTACTACACGGAACTAGGCGTGAGGGCGCGGTATCTCCATTCCGATATCGACACGCTGGAGCGAATCGAAATACTGAGGGACCTGAGGCTCGGGAAATTTGATGTTCTTGTGGGCGTCAACCTCCTGAGGGAGGGGCTCGATATCCCGGAGGTCTCGCTTGTGGCGATCCTCGATGCGGACAAGGAGGGGTTTCTCCGTTCCGAGAGGTCTCTCATCCAGACAACCGGCAGGGCGGCGAGGAACGTCAACGGCGAGGTGATTTTCTATGCCGACGTGATCACCGGCTCACTGAAAAAAGCGATCGACGAGACAAACCGCAGAAGACGGATACAGGAAGAATACAACAGGCGCATGCATATTACACCCGAGACGGTGAAAAGCAGCATCAAGGACATAGCCGGCTCGATCTACGAATCCGATTACTGGACCGTCACTGTCTCGGCGGCCGAGGAGGAGGTCGAGTATGCGGTCGACGAAAAGACGCTGAAGCTGCTCGAAGAGGAAATGAAAGAGGCCGCGAAAAGGCTTGAGTTCGAGCGCGCAGCAGAGCTCAGAGACAGGATAAAAAATCTCAGGAAAAAGATGATAGAGGTCGGGCTTCCGGGCTGACGGCGCACGGGGAAAGCCGAAAATGCGCCGCGTGCCGTCTTAGCCGACCTGCTGTTTTTTCTCTTCGAGCTTGGCCCTGAAAATTTCTCCGAGGTTTCCGAGTGATGACCCTGAAGACTCGCCCTTTGCCATATCCCTGTACTGGTCGAATTCTTCCTTCGCCTTCTTCTCCGCGGCGGCCTTGCGGCTGAGGCGCACCTTGCCGCTTGCTGAGTCCACGTCGATCACGACAGCCTGGATCGCCGTCCCCGCAGGAAACATACGCTTATGGTCCGAGCCGACAGCTGTTGCCATCTCGGAATTCGGAATCAGACCGGTAAGGCCTTCCTTGATCTTGACGAACAGGCCGTAGGGCATCACCTTCTCGACCACGCCGTCGATCGTCTCGCCGACCTCGGGAAGGACGATCTTTTTCGGCTCCACCTTGGGCTGAAGCGAAAGCGAGATCTTCCTGGCCTGCGCATCCACCGAAAGGATATATGCCTCGACTTCCTGTCCGACCTCTACGACCTCCTTGGGGTGGTTTATCCTTCTGCCGGCCCCGAGGTTCGAAATATGGACGAGGCCGTCGATGCCGGGCTCGAGATTGACAAAGACCCCGAAAGGCGCGAGGCGGACGATCTTTCCCTGCACCTTGCCGTCGACCGGATATCTCTCCGGGACGGACGCCCACGGGTCGGGCTGCATCGCCTTCAGACTCAGCGTAAGACGGGTCTTGTCCCAGTCGAGCGAGATGATCTTGGCGGTCACTTCCCTGCCCGGAGCAAGGACATTCATCGGGTTGACGCTCCGTTCCCACGAGATCTCGCTTGCCGGGATCATGCCGTCGATGCCTCCGAGGTCGACAAAGGCCCCGAAGTTCTGGACAGATGTGACGGGCACAGTCATCTCCATGCCGACCGTCAGGGTCTCCTTCAGGTGATCGATCCTGGCCTGCCTCTCCTGCTCGAGCACCGCCCTTCTCGAAAGGATCACATTTCTGCCCTCTTCCGCGAATTCAATCACCTTGAACGCAAAGGACCTGCCGAGGAAGATGCCCCCTTCCCTGCCGCCCCTGAGGTCGATCTGCGAAAAGGGGCAGAAGCACCTCACGCCGCCGACAGAGACCTCGAACCCGCCTTTCACCTCGCGCTTGACGTCCCCGTTGACCGGAACGCCCGCCTCGTAAGCGCTGCGGATCGCATTCAGAGAGACCGCCGAATAACCGTTGACGAGGGTAGTCATCCTCCTTACGCCGTCCTGCACCGAGACAAAAAATGCGTCTATCTCGTCGCCCTCTTTTACGACGGTATTGCCGTCCTTGTCGGTGAGTTCCTTGAGGTCGATTGTGCCCTCGCTCTTTCCGCCGAGGTCAATATATACGAGATCCCCCGAGATGCTCACCACCCTGGCCCTCACCTTCTGGCCCGGGCGAAGCCGGTCAGAGCGGCCTGCGCTTTTTTCGAGCAGTTCAGCAAAGCTCTCTTCCTGTTCCTTGTTTTCACCGGCTCCGGCCGTGACGGTCTCTCTATCTTCGTCCTGCATGATTATTACCTCTCAGTTATTGAATTCGGTTCAGTTACTCGCTGATCCCGGAAGGATATTCTATTTTCTATAGATCATAAGTCTAATAGATTTCGGTGCCGGGAGTCAAATGCGGCGGCAACAGGGGGACAAATACGCCCGCCCGGCCGCCTCCGGCGCTGGCCAAAAAAAGAAAGGTTCGTTTATAATACGAAGTACAAACAGGGTTCTTACATGGCACCATCAAGAAAGAAGAAAAATCCGCGGCCCGGATGGGATGAGTATTTCATCAATATCGCGAAGGCGGTGTCCGCGCGCGCCACATGCTTCAGGCGGAAGTACGGCGCGGTGATCACAAAGGACAACATCATTGTAAGCACCGGGTATAACGGGGCTCCTTCGGGCATGAAAGACTGCCTCGAAGCAGGCAAGTGTACGAGAAAGGAATTGCAGATACCTCACGGCGAGCGTTACGAGCTCTGTCATAGCGTCCACGCTGAGGCCAACGCGATAATAAGGGCGTCCGTGGACGAGCTCAGGGACGCCACGATCTATATCTCCGGTCAGGACGGCAGCGCCGGCGAGTGTCACTCGGAACCCTGCATGATGTGCAAGCGCATGATCCTGAACGCACAGATCCTGCGCGTGATCTATTCCGACGGAAACGGCAGCTATCACGTCATCAACCCCAGGGACTGGCTTAAAGGCCGGGTTTAAACGCGGGGGCTGTTCATGAATCGCCCTTAGCGCATCTGCTGCATCCATCTTTTCAACAGAAATTTCGCGCCTTCCTTGTCGAGCGGCTCGTTCCTGTTGCCGCAATGCGGGTCCTGCACGCACGAAGGACAGCCCCCGGTGCATGGGCAGTCATCTATAATTTTCAGGGTTGCCTCAAGCCATTGAGGGACAACATCGAGCATCCTTCCGGATAATCCTACGCCGCCTTCGTGGCCGTCGTACACGAATATGGCCGGGAAGCCGAATTCGGGAAAGCGCGTATGGCTCAGTCCGCCGATGTCCCCCCTGTCGCAGAGCGCAAATAGCGGCATACAGGCGATCGAGGCGTGTTCGACCGCATGAAGGGTCCCCCCGAGGTCGAACCCCCCGGCCTCGATCATACCGCTGGTGTCCCTGTCTATAACGGTCCAAATGCCTTCGGTCTCGAAGACGTAATCGGGAAGGTCGAGGTCGTGGCTGGATATCCTCGCCCTGTCCCAGACCCTCTTTTTGTCATACCCGGTGATACTCCTCGTTATCCGCATCGAGCCCCAGCTGAAGCCTATCCTCCCGAAGGTCTTCTTCGCCCTTTCCTCGATGATCTCCGTCGACTCGCTGCTTAGCGGCTGGGTATAGTACTGCACCTTCACCTCTCTGCAGACCGCCTTCTTCGCCCCGATGTCAAGCTCCGCCACCCTGTACTGCCTCCCTCTGTGGAGGTAGATCGCCCCTGGAAACGCCTCACTGAAAACCCTCCCGCCGGTGAGTTCGCCCACCGGTCTTCCGGCCTCGTTCACCAGCATGAACCGCTCGCCTATCGCCCTTATTCCGACATCCCTGTGCGGCCTCCTGTCGGCAGGGAACCAGACGCCGCCCTTCTTTCCGGGCAGGAGCGCCTTCTCCTCCACGAGTCCGTCGATTACACTCATCAGTTTCTCAGGATCATAGATGCCCACTCCGTTTCTTAACGGAAGTTCGGCCGCCGCACAGACAAGATGCCTCCTCAGGATGTTTTTATTATCGGGGTCGACCATCGCCGCCTCATGACTTTTTTCGAAGAACTCCTCCGCGTGATTCACAAAGTAGTGGTCAAGCGCATCCTGTATCGCCACAAGTACGACGATCGACTCATCGCCGTGCCTTCCGGCGCGGCCGGCCCTCTGCCACGTGCTCGAGACGGATCCGGGGTAGCCGCAAAGAATGCAGCAGTCAAGGCCGCCGATGTCAACACCGAGTTCGAGGGCGGATGTAGATATAACTCCGAGCAGCTCTCCGCTGAAAAGCCTGCGCTCGATCTCCCGCCTCTCCTTCGGGAGAAAGCCGGCCCGGTAGGGGCTGATTTTTTCCTCCAGTTCCGGGATGCGGTCGGTCGTCCATGTATAGATGAGCTCCGTGATCTTCCGTGATTTCGTAAACACGATCGTCCTGATGCCCGCCTTAACGCATTCCATGAAAAACCTCATCGCCACCGTGTAGGGGCTCTCGATGGGGTTTACGAAGAAAAAATGTCTCCCGGAAGAGGGCGCCCCGCTTTCACTTATCGCATGAAAGGGAAGCCCCGTAAGACCCTCCGAAAGACCCCCGGGGTTCGCGATCGTTGCCGAGGCCGCGATAAAAAGCGGCTGCGATCCGTAATGATCGCATATCCTCCGCAGCCTTCTGAGTATGTGCGCCACGTTGGAGCCGAAGACCCCCCTGTAGCTGTGGATCTCGTCGACGATCACGTACCTGAGACCGGCGAAGAAATCTTCCCATTTCCTGTGAAAGGGAAGGATTGCGAGATGAAGCATATCGGGGTTTGTGAAGAGCACGTTCGGCGGCACCTCCCTGATCTTCTTCCTCCTGTATGCCGAAGTGTCTCCGTCGTACACCTCTCCGGTTCCGGACAGGCCAAGCGACAGCGAAAGCCCGTTGAGATTCCGAAGCTGGTCCTGCTCGAGCCCTTTGAGGGGGAAAATATAGAGTGCGCGCGTGAGAGGGTCGTCCATGATCGACTCAAGAACAGGGATGTTGTACACGAGGCTCTTGCCGCTTGCGGTGGGCGTCATGAGTACGACATTCCTCCCCTCCCGTATCGACTCGACGGCCTCCGCCTGATGGCTGTAGAATCGTGTGATACCTTCACGCCCAAGAACCGTCTTCAGTCTTTCGTCAAGCTTCAGCTCTCCATAGCGGGGAGGCGAAGGAGGGATGTATTTTCTTGCCGATACCTGGAGTTGAAACTCCCTGTCTCTCTCCAGAGCTTCAAGAAAATCACCAAGCGCCATGATACATTGTAAACCCTGATGCTGCATAAAGGGAAAGGTGGGCGCAGGGCCCCTTTTCATCACCTTCACCTCTCTTGGTGCATCGTGCAAATGTGTAGCATAAACCAATCCGGCTTCTCCGTTTTTGAGGTCCCACCGGTGTGGTAATATAGAATATGCACCGGGGTGCCAGAAAGAAACAATAAACCGAAAGGAATAATGCCATGAAGAAGACGGCTGTCCTTTTTGCTATAGTATTAGGACTTGCTTTCGCCTCGAATGCCCTTGCGGCAGGCGAGCTGAAATGGTTTTCCCTGCAGGAAGGGATGGAAAAGGCAAAGACGGAGAAAAAACCGATGATCGTTGACTTCTTTTACGGAAAGGGATGCCCCCGCTGCGAGTTCCTCCAGAAGAATGTCTACGACAACCCGAAGATCGCAGCGAAGATAATGGAGGACTTCGTCCCGATACGGGTCGACCTCACAAAGAAACTCACGAAAGACGAAGAGAACCTCGGGACGAAATACGACTTCAAGAACGACTGTCTGCTCCTGTTTCTCGACCCGCAGGCAAACATCGTAAAGGAAAAGGGTAAGAGGCTCTGTTTTGTCGACAAAGTCGATCCGGACGAGTTCGTAAAATATCTCGATACGGTCAAGGCACAGCTGCCGAAATAGGCAGGGAAAGGCCATTTGACAAGATAACCGGAAATGGGGTATTGTAGTAAACTTTGCCGCGGGGTGGAGCAGTCTGGTAGCTCGTCGGGCTCATAACCCGAAGGTCAGAGGTTCAAATCCTCTCCCCGCCACCAAGAAAATCAAGGAGCTATGGACAACCATAGTTCCTTTTTATTTTTTCAGAGGGATTTTCTAACGGATTTCTGACGGATTTTAAAGAATGCTCTAAAAGCTGTACCTCTTGCCTGTCAAAAGCAGGGTCGTGAAACAGGTTTCCAAAGACGTCCAGAGTGATATTTATGCTCACATGGCCCATTTGAGTTTGAATGTACTTGACATGCTGCCCGGCCTGAATCCGCATGTTCGGTCACTATGCCTGAGACTATGGAAAGATGCCTGCCGGAGACCATCAAGAGATTTGTACGACTTCCGGACACGAACAGAGGCGCCGATGGCTGAAGACATCGAAAACAGAGCCAGGACAATGCGGAAATCCTCAGCCCGCCCGAAATCCACTATTAAGACGCCTTGAAGATTTCGAGGATAAAAAAAGAGGAGACCGCAATCGTGAACGCACAGACCGCCCTGAAGAGCTGTATAGGGAGGCCGGCTATAGGCTCGACTATAAGCCCTCCAACAACGGCATAACAGACAAACCCAATTCCAGTAACGACAAGCCCATTAGTCAATCTGGGATACCTCATGACATTCATCGAATGGGCAAGGTTGAAAAAGGCAAAACCGCTTATTAACGCACCAGAAAAACCAAAGCCACGTCGAGCGATAAGTCCGGCTGTCCTGATATGGGAGATCCCGGCAACAAAAATATATGCGACATAAGCGACCAAAAGAAGTGCAGGTAGTAACCTGTAAATACCTTTTTTCCCGCTCTTGTAAGTCAAAAGGTCGACCCCAAACTGCAAAAGAAGAACAAATGAAGTGATTAAGCATGATTGGGACAATATGATCAGTAGCTCGGATTCACCAGCTCCTCCTGCATGAAGAATAAATCTTACCCAATCTAAGAGTTCGGTGATCCCGTGGACAAGACCAAAGCCGGCAAGCATATAAAACGTGGTAACAAAAGTAATTGAAGATGCCTTCCTTGTTCCTTCGAAAACCACAAGAGACATTAACAGGAAGCTTACGCCATAAACGAAATCTATGTAAAATAAGGGCTTAGTCAGGACCTGATTCATCTGGTGTTATTCCAGTAAAGGAAAGAATCCTTTCAACAGCTTATTCAACTCTTGTTGAAGCCTTTCATTCTCTTCTTTTGTTGCGAAAAGAGAAGCAGCTTTCTGGGCATTCTGAGTGAGGACTTTGCAGTCTTCGGCCGTGAAGTCAGTTTGGTCCTTATTAAACTTCGCAAGTTGATCTCTGATGATTCTGCGGCCGACAGTTTTTCCCACCAAGTTGCCCAAAACGACTTCCAACTCAATGACGAAATCAGGCCCTTTTGTCATGGCTGCTTTATTACAAAGCACGGGGAAAGAGTTTGTCAAGCCGGTGCAATAACTGGAACGCCAACACCTTTTCATGTACTGTCTGTCGGGTCAGGTACTCCCGGATTGGCAAAGCCCAGGGTCATTTCTTGTTAAACGCCTGTATCGCGACATCTTCGAGATCATATATCGAGAAGAGCTGGCTGAAGCCGGCGATATCAAAAACCTCCTTGATGTAGGGCTTCATACAAGCCAGCTTGATGTCACCCTCCCGTTTTCTGACATTCTTAAGAGAAGCCAGAAGTACCCGCAACCCGGAGCTGCTTATGTAATCAAGCTTCTCCAGACTTACCACGAGGCACACTTCGTCGGCCTCAACCAGGGCGTTCAGCTTCTGTTCAAGTTCACCAGAGGCGTAGGCGTCAAGCCGGCCGCCTAAAGAAACGATGCTTACGCTGCCCATCTTCTTTCCGATTATCTCCATGCTATCCTCCCAGTGATCAGGCTCAATCAGGCTGCGGGAACCATCGCTCAGGAAACGACTGTTCGGCTGCCCGGTATGCTATTATCAACGCCGGTTACATATCCTGCATTACATCCTTATCGAGACCGCTCTAATGCACCACCCCCTCGCTGACGGCCGCACAAAGGCTCTTATTGTCCTTATAATCAATAGGAACATCAACAATCACCGGACCGGTCAAGCTAAGGGCTTTTGAAAGGACAGGGACGATTTCGTCGGCCTTGTTGATGCGTAGCCCCGTTGCACCGAAGGCTTCTGCAAATTTCACGATGTCGACATGTCCGAATTCCACCCCAAAAGAACGCCCATATTTGAGGATCTGCTGTATCTTCACCATATCATAGCTTCCGTCGCGCCAAACGAGGTGGACGAAGCTACACTTTTCGCGTACCGCCGTTTCCAGTTCCATTGCTGAGAATAAGAAGCCCCCGTCGCCTGACATGGAAACAACCTTTTCTCCGGGACGCGCAAGTGTGGCTGCTATGGCCCAGGGCAGTGCTACGCCCAAAGTTTGCTGCCCGTTGCTGAAGAGCAACCGGTGAGGTTCATAGCTGTTAAAATACCTGGCCATCCACACATATAACGAACCCACATCGCACATCACTGTGACATCATCACCTATGAGATTTCTCAGTTCATAGATAAGCCGCAAGGGATGCACGGGAAACCCTGACAGCTCTGCACCCTTCACTTTTGCTTCAAGGAGGGCATCCTGAACCTCCATCACCAAAGGGTTTGCCGTGGGGTCATCGGCACGGGGCCTGAGGTACCTGGCAAGTTCGTCGATATTCGTCGCAATTTCGCCGAGCAGTTCCACTTCAGGCTGATAGTACCTGTCAATAACAGGGATATGATTATCTATGCTGATAATAGTCCCTTCTCTGCCTTTGTTCCATGTCTCCGGGTCATATTCAACCGGATCAAATCCAACGGTGATTACTACATCAGCCTTTTTTAAGAGCCTGTCGCCCGGCTGGTTCTGGAATATTCCGAGACTGCCGGCATAACAGTTAAAAAGCTCTCTGGAGAGCACGCCGGATGCCTGGTAGGTGTTGACGAACGGCATCGGGTATTCGTTCAGCAGCCTTCTTAATGCCTGTGCTACCTTTGGCGTGCTCGCAGAAACCCCCGCAAAAACGACAGGCATTTTTGCAGAGTTGATGATCGCAGCAGCATTCTTCACAGCGTCTACGCTGAAATCGCCTCCGCCGCCTGGCCGGCAGAACCTGATTGGAGCAACATCGACAGCGCCCACAAGGACATCCTGGGGAAGGCTGATGAATGAGGCACCCAACGGCGGCATGACACTTTGGCGGAAGGCATTCACGACAACCTCCGGGATGCTGTTGCCGTCGTAGACTTCAGTTGCGTACTTGGTAACGGGTTGCATAACACCGACATTATCGAGAGACTGGTGCGTCTTTATATGTCTCATCCCGCGCCGGACATTCCCTCCCAGGGCGACAAGGGGGTAGCCGTCGCAGGTGGCAGTCGAAAGACCGGTTGTAAGATTGGTTACGCCCGGGCCCGACGTCACAAGACACACTCCGGGCGTGCCCGTCAAGAGACCAATCATCCCTGCCATGAATGCCGCATTCTGTTCGTGACGGCACAGAATTAAACGTGGGCCGTGGTCGGCCAGCACGTCAAATATCGTGTCTACCTTTGCACCAGGGATACCAAAAATGTATTGCACACCTTGTTCTTCAAGACATTGCACCAGTAATTCCGCACCGTTTCTCGGCTTGCTGACGGCTTTTCCGTTCACGGCTACCTCCTTTTTCAGTGCTCTGCTTTATCCAGATCCCTGCCGATATCACGTGTCAGATCGGTAGTGAGATAGTCAAGTGTCATGGGCAATCCAACATCCAGTTTCGGTACGTGCTGGATGCCTATCCGTACCTTTCCCAGGGCACATTCGATCAGATGGCCTCCCTGTTGCCGGTCTTCGCTGAGGAAGTGTATATGGTAGCCGGGCACATTGAGCGATTCCATGAAACGGGGGGTATAGAATCCTGCCAGGCATCCCCGGACATCATGAAAGTCGAAAACAGGCTGATTCTTTGTCGCCTCAACCAGTGGCCTGTAATTTTCCGACCGTGGTACTACCCTCGTTTTCACATGATGGAATGTTCCATCAATACGAATTGCATAGAGCATGTTTTCCGATGGTATCAAGTTGTTAAGAATGTCATAAAAGCTCTTGGAATTGTTACTATCTTCAAGGTCTTCAATGGTATCGGGGCTGAAGAATGTGACACATGCAAAGGGTGATTCCTCATTGTCTTCGACATGATAAACCTTACCGTCAGATCTTATCTGATACACCTGTCCATCGAGAACAACCATCTCCCCGTCTAAAAAGTTGAATGTTCCCAGGCCGAAATCCCCGTGTCGTTTTATCTCTGCCATTGTCGTGTTTTCCACATAAAGTCCTTCAACGAGCGCATTGATGGGTGCAGATAGATACACGGCATTTTCCCTCTGCGTGTCAACGAGAAACTGCCGCAGCGCCTTTTCGATTACGTCTGCCGGCGAGCAACCCGTCCGTTCTGAAGATATCTTCAGTTGATTCAGAAGGTCAGGCGGCAAAAAAGGGACGAGCTTAGACAGGTTTTCCTGATCATCACGCATAAATCTTTCCTCCCATCTCCCGCCCCCAGCGGGCATGACCTGTCCTACGCCCAGATTATCACAGCTTGTAAGGTGATGCAAATCCTGCGGCTTCATGACAACAGGTCCTCTTTTCGGGACACACGGCATAACATGATATAATCTGACCAGGGAATCCGGAGGTGCTTTCTGAAATGAAGGTCCTGGCCGACATAACGGTCCCGGCAGGTCTGGAGAGTCTCGAAGGGCTTATAAAATCAGCCATCGGGAGCGCACAGCAGTGCGGTCTTGCGGGCGAGAGCCTCTACGCAGTCGAGCTGGCTACGGAGGAGGTGGTTGTTAATGTTTTCAAGTATGCCTACCCTCACGAGAAGGGAAAGCTCCGCCTGAGGTGCATGGGGGAAGGGGACAGGTTCATCATCGAAGTAACAGACTGGGGGGTTCCATTCGACGCCACTTCGCAGCCCGCCCCGGATGTAACCAGTCCCCTTGAGGAACGGCCGCTCGGCGGACGCGGCATCTACTTAACTAAAAAGATGACGGACGAAATGAGATACACTCGTGAAGACGGGAGAAACATCCTCAGTCTCTTTATCAGGAAAAAAGGAACTCCGGGGGCGGAGCGTTAAGAATGATCGGCAATCTACATATCTTGCTCAGAGTCTGTCATTCCGGCTTGTCCGGAATCTTTCTGTGTTTCTCGGAAGGATTCCCGGCGCGCGCTTGCGGGAATGACAGCCAGTTGAATACGGACATAACGCCGGCCATTGTCAGACACTACATTGAGGCGGGCTGATGCTTAATAACAGGAGCATCGCATTCAAACTCATTCTGTTTTTTACGGTCGGCAGCGGCCTGATCCTGCTCTTTGTCCTTGCCTACGATACCCGGTACTCCAGAAGGATGATTGAATATGATCTCGAAGAAAGCGCACGGCATCTCG
>JAWOKY010000127.1:0-49823 GCA_033853975.1 Thermodesulfovibrionales bacterium | reverse complement strand
AAGACGAGCGCAAAACGTGCGATCTCCTTCAGCTGTTTCATGCCAAAGACATGGTAGAGCGACGACAACACGAAAGCGCCGGCCACGAGTCCGGTCATGAACGGATACATCACAATCTGGACACTCCAGTAGATATACTCGTTCGGATATACAAAAAGCTCCTTTATCGTCCATAATTCTCCGTGGACCGTCATACTATTCCACCTCCTTGCTGAGACCGATGTAATAGACCTGTGGTTTTGTTCCGTATTCCGCCTTCAGTACACCTACCCTCTCGGTCATGATTACCTTCGTGACCGGATCGTTGGGGTCCTTGATGTTCCCCAGTTGCCGCGCACCAAAGGGACAGGCCTGGACGCACGCTGTCTTCAGGCCCTTCGAAATGCGGTGGTAGCAGAAGGTGCATTTCTCCGCAGTATGGTAGACAGGGTGGAAGAACCTCACGCCGTAGGGACAGGCCATTATGCAATAGCCGCAGCCGATGCACCATGTCCTGTCGACAAGAACTATGCCGTTTGGCATCTGATATGTCGCCCCTACCGGGCATACCTGGACGCAGGGCGGATTCTCACACTGGTTGCAGAGCTTTGGCACAAAGAAGGCCTTTTCTATGTCTTCGTTTTTGATGTCCTTGAACCCGTCGGCGTTGAGGTCGATCTTCGAGGTGGTGAAGCCGTCGCGGGCGCCTTTGGGGCTGTCCGACCATACCTTGCCGTCTTTCGTGAGAACGTATCGTTCCACCCAGGTCCTCGTCACCTTCGCGTCATAGGGGACATCGTTTTCGAGCTTGCAGGCCCTGACGCACATTCCGCAGCCGACGCACTTCAGTGTGTCGACCAGAAAAACGTATCTGACATCCGCCTTGTCCGACTTGTCGGCAAAGAGCTTTTTCGGATCAATGATCTCGAATGCTGCAAGGGGCAGGGTCACCCCGACAATTCCCTTTACTGTATTTTTCAGGAAGTCTCTTCGGTTTATCATTTCAGGCCCTCCAGCGGGTTATGAGGGTTATGGCACATCACACATTCAATTCCGGGATTATGCTTGTCGGGATCGACCGGCGGGATGTTCGCCCTGCCGCTCGTAGGATAGGGAAGAGGATAGTGGCATCTCAGACAAAGATCCCTGCTTTTGTTGATCTCAAGCTTCGGGGGATTTTCTGGATGGTCTATCGCGGGGCTGTGGCAGTCTTCGCACGGGATAATCGCGTGCGGCGACTGCATGAGTTTGCTGTAATTTTCGCTGTGGCAGTCTTTACAGTATTCAGAACCACGATATTTCACTTTGTAGTTCTTCCAGAATTCCTCACTGCCCTTCCGGTGCCACCCATACATATAGCCTCTTTCCCATATGCCGAAATCACCCGGAACATAGAAGAGTCTGACTACGAGAATGATGACTACCAGCCCGAGAAATACCCATAGCGGCCTCAAAACGTGACTTTTCATTCAGCGGTACCTCATCCTTTTTCTCATTTTAAAAATGGTATCACCAATTCAACATGCCGGCAAATGCAAAGCGGAATCAAGAAAAAAAGAGAATGGAGACCTCATAGAAATAGCAAAGGGGCAGGCGTTGACAGGATTTCTTATTCCCTCAAGCTCAGTCCTCATCCAGGTCCGTTCCGGAACGCTCCGGAAAAGCGCAATCTCTCATTATTCCGGTTTATACCTCCTCACACAGAATTCCCGTGTTTTCCGCCTTCCTGCCAACAGCCCCGCACCATCCTCGCAGCCGTTTGTTCCACTCCCCTAGGCGATGGCGCAGGGCGACCATGCTCAGTTGTTGGCAGGGGTGTTGGCGCCAGACTGACTCGGCGCCTTGCTGCCGCTCTTTTGATCATCGGCCGCCTGACTGGAGTTGTTTTTCCCGGCGTCCTTGATCTCGGCAAGATCGTATTTTCCTCCAACGCAGAATTTGCATCCCGCCCCTGCGGACACGGAGCCTCCACCGCTTACGCATTCATTTTCGGTTGTCGAGGCGACTGCCGCAGACAAGGGGAACAGACACGCTGCTGCCAGACATACTGCAATCATGACCCCGATCATCTTAGTCTTTTTCATTCGGTTCTCCCATGGTGTATAAAATACTTGTGAACATAAGACTTTCACATTTCCCATTACAAAGATAACGAATCGTCAGCCTGTTTGCACCTCCCTTCCGCGCCGCTCCCGACGCTGTTTCAGGTATTCTCTCCGACCCTTTACCTCCGTCTGTCCGGCCGGAATTGCAATGTTTAGGCCATTTTTCATGATTAAAAGTATCATCGATTCAGGAAGCCTGTCAATTTGAAGTTCAAATAATCAGGCATCTTTAAAATTTCAATTTTATATAACCTTGATACTCTATTTTTTGATGAAACGCGGGAGAAACGCGTTACGACATGAAGAGGAGGGGTGAGAAAAAAAAGGCCGGGACTCACGTCCCGGCCTTTTTGGTTTGACCCTTATGACAGGAACTTAATCGGGTCCCTGTACTCGTGACACTTCGTGCAGGCTTTCTTCGCCTGCTCCGGCGTGACCCGCCAGATGTGCGGAATGTGACACTGATTGCATTTGAGATTCATATCCTGGACATGGAGCTTGTGCTTTCCGATTTCAAGGATATTCTTGTGGCACGTCTCGCAGATACCCCAGTCCGGTCTCACATTCTTGTGAGGTTTGTGACACGTATAACAGTAGAACTGCATCGGCGCGTCAGGGGTCAGCTTTATCTTTATCGCCTTTTTGATCGTCTGCTCGTCCGGCTGATAGTGTGTTACATCGATTGTTCCGCCTGCCAGCAGTTCCTTCCTGACGTCCTCACCGCCATGGCAGAAGAGACATTTTCCCCGACCGGGCTTGAGATCGGGCGTGCGGTCGGTGTGGCAATTGAGGCATGCAAGCCCCTCCATCCCCGTGCCGTGGACTTCCCTTCCCTTGTGGCACCTTACGCAGAACCTCGGCTCGGCCGTAAACTCATGGATCTTGTATCCATGGCATTTCACACACTCAATCTTTTCCATAAACACATGGCGCGCATGGAGTCTCGAGCCGCTCACGTCCTTTGCAGTGGGGTACCTGTTGTTCCTCTCCCAGTGGCAGCTGTAGCAGACCTCCCACGCCACGATTATATTTCCGTGTCTGGGCGATACCTTATGTACCCCTAGGAAGACGAACCTGTATATCTGTATGACCTGGTCCTTCTTGGTGGAGTGATGGCATTCGTGACAGTTCACTCCCTTGTGCGCGCTGACAGCCCATTTATGGTTTGCGTCGTCATGTACGTGACAGGTGAGGCAGGCCTGCGGGTTGTTCTCGAAATAATCGTTGATCTTGTAACCAACGATTCCCATCCCTACAAAGAAGAGGAAAACGAAACTGACGATAATTACCCTGGCCTTGAAGGAAATCCCTTCATTGAACCACGTAACTATCCTCCTGAACAGACTAAACGGATTAAGCATCTCATCACCCCTGAACGGTTATTTATTTTTTTAAACTCTTTTAAACTTCCCTGAATGCTTCGTATGCGGCCTTTGCCGTACGCTCGATATCCCTCTCGGAATGAGCAAGCGACATGAAACCGGCCTCGAACTGGGACGGCGCGATGTTTACGCCCCGCCGCAGCATGCCCGCAAAGAACCTCGCAAATTTTGAGGTATCCGCAGTCTTTGCGGTCGCATAATCGTAAACCTCCCTGTCCGTGAAATAGGTGCAGAACATGCTTCCCGCACGGTAGAAACGCGTCCTGACACCCGCCCTTTTCGCGCTGTCGGCGAGCCCCTCTTCGAGCATCGCCGCTTTCTTCTCAATCTCCCTGTACACACCCTTTTTTGCGAGTTCCTTCAGTGTCTCTATGCCGGCAGTCATGGCAAGAGGGTTGCCCGAGAGAGTGCCGGCCTGATATACCGGACCTTCGGGAGAGACCAGGGACATTATCTCCTTCTTCCCTCCGTAAGCCCCGACGGGAAGACCGCCGCCGATGACCTTGCCAAGACAGGTCATATCAGGTCTGATTCCGTAACGCGCCTGTGCACCGCCAAAGGAGACCCTGAAGCCGGTCATCACCTCGTCGAAGATCAGGACTATGCCTGCCTTCTCAGTCATCCTTCTTACCGCATCGAGAAAGCCCTCCGCGGGCAAAACACAGCCGATGTTGCCGACTACCGGTTCGAGTATTATGCAGGCTATTGAATTGCCTTCCTTTTCGATCGTTTTCTTCAGGGCGTCTCTGTTGTTGAAGGGAAGTGTTATTGTATTCCTGGCGTAGGATTTCGGCACACCGGGACTGTCCGGAACACCGAAGGTCATCGCGCCCGAGCCTGCCTTCACAAGGAGACCGTCGGCATGGCCGTGGTAACAGCCTTCGAACTTGACAATCTTGTCCCTGCCTGTATAGCCGCGGGCGACCCTGATTGCGCTCATCGTGGCTTCCGTGCCGGAATTCACCATCCGCACCTTGTCCATTGAAGGGTAGGCCTTTATCACAAGCTCCGCGAGCTCGACTTCGAGCGCAGTCGGCGCCCCAAAGCTCGTACCGCCTTCGACGGCCTTTCTGAGCGCCTTTACGACCGCCGGGTGGGCATGACCGAGGATCATCGGTCCCCATGAAAGAACGTAATCGATGTAAGAGTTTCCATCGGCGTCGTATATCCTGGATCCCTTCGCCCTCTCTATAAAAAGCGGGTTACCGCCGACGGCCTTGAAGGCCCTCACAGGGCTGTTGACACCGCCTGGAATGACGGCGCTCGCCTTCCTGAAAAGCTTCTTTGATCTGTCGAACTTTTTCATATGCGGTACTCTCCGGGAAACCTTTTTAATCTATCATAAAAAAAGTTTCATTGTCAAAATACTACACATAAAAAACGCCATGTTGTAGTATAAGAGAAATCCAACAGTGGAGGAGACCCAATGAAGAAAATCACAGTGTTCGTCCTTTTGATGATGGCCCTTGTGGCCTGTCAGAAAAAGGAGGCGGGACAGACCACCGGGCCGACGGGTCCTTTTCTCGCCAAGGTAGGCACCACGGCCATTACAAAGGCCGACTACGACAGGGAATTTGCGGCCCTGCCCGATTATGCACAGCAGATGTTTAAAGGCGAAGAGGGGAAAGAGAATTTCCTGAACGAGATCGTTAAAAAAGAGATCCTTTACCAGGAGGCGCTCAAGAAGGGCCTTGACAAGACGCCGGAGTTCAAGCAGAAAGTCGAAGATTTCAAGAAGCTGACCCTTATTTCGGAACTGATCGGACAGGAAGTCATGTCCAAATCTAAGGTCTCCGATCAGGAGGTAAAGGACTTTTACAACAAGCATAAGGAAGACCTGGCCACAACGACCCAGATAAGGGCGAGCCATATCCTCGTAAGGACCGAAGCCGAAGCCAACAACGTCCTTGAGAGGCTGAAGAAGGGCGAGAAATTCGAGACGCTCGCCAAAGAGCTTTCCATCGACAAGGAATCGGCAAAGCAGGGCGGCGATGTCGGCTTCTTCGGACGCGGACAGATGGTGCCTGAGTTTGAGCGGGCTGCAGCCGGCCTGAAGGTGGGCGAAATCAGCGGGCCGGTAAAAAGCCAGTTCGGCTACCACATAATAAAGGTCACAGCAAGAAAAACAGGACCTACCCTGCCCTTTGACAGGGTAAAGGAAGTCATAGCACAGAAGCTTGCGGGCGAAAAGCAGAAAGAGGCCTTCGACAAGTACATCGACGACATAAAGAAGAATTACAATGTTACGATCAACAAGGAGGCCCTGAAGGCCATGCAGCCTGCGCCGGCACCTGCAGCGCCAGCCGACAATAAATAGAGCGGCGATCAGAACTATTTGCGCTAAGAAGGCGGGAAGATTTCCCGCCTTCTTTATTTCTTATCCGTAAGACGTAACTCCCTCAGACCTTCCCTTATCCTTCCGGGAGAAACCTTGCCACAAAGACCGGCGTGATGGACGTGCTCTAGCTCCATAGTCTCTGGAATAATCGACTCGAACAACGCAAATTAGAGGCGGCATTTCCGGTTTACGCGAATCATGATATGCCGATTCCATGGCGGGTTTCGACACCCCGACCCCGCCTTTCTCAAGAGACTGGTTATGAGGGGAAGGGGAAGTTACTTTGTTTTTTCACTGCTGTTGCCCGGGAACGGCCTGCCTCATGAAATCAAGCCATATCGGAAGGGCCGCCCGCGCACCCGTCTCCCTGTTGCCTATAGGCGTATGATCGTCCCTGCCTACCCACACACCCACCGCAAGCCTGTCGTCGAATCCTATGAACCATGCGTCGGTGTAATCGTTGGTTGTCCCCGTCTTCCCATAGACAGGCCTCCCCAGATCTCTCGCAGCTGCTCCGGTGCCTTCCCTGACGACATCGCCGAGGAGCACCTTCATCCCGGCGACAGCATCGTCGTTTATGACATCGGTCACGGTTGGGTATGCCTCCTCGATAACCACGCCGTCCCTGTTTTCGATCCTCTCATAGGTCGGCGAAATCGTCTTTTTCCCGGTCGCCAGCGCGGCATACGCCCTGACCATCTCACTCAGTGTGACGTCTGAGGCGCCGAGTGCGATGGGCAGATAAGGCTGCAGAGGGCTCCTGATTCCGAGGAGCTTCGCATTGTCTATAATGCCCGGTACCCCGACCCTGACAGCGAGCCGCACCGTTGCGGCGTTAAGGGATTTCGCGATTGCCGTTTTCAGCGTTACCGCGCCGAAATACTTGCCCTCATAATTTCGCGGCGCCCATCGCTGCCCCGGCCTCGCGCCAGGGAAAGATATCGGGGAGTCGATGATTTTGTCTTCAGGGGTCATTCCCTGTTCAAGCGCGGTCAGGTAGACAAACGGCTTGAAGGACGATCCCGGCTGCCGAAGCGCACTTGTGGCCCTGTTAAACTGGTTTTCCCAGAAGTCGAAACCGCCCACCATCGCCTTTATCTCCCCGGTGTGTATGTCGATTGCGACAAGAGCCGCCTGAATGCCCGGTTTCTCCCTCTTTTCGACATCCTTTACACCTTTCTCAAGGGCGTCCTCGGCTATATGCTGAAGATTGGAATCTATCGCCGACCTGATCTTGTAGCCGGCCGTATAGATTGTATTGCCGTACTTTCGTTCGAGCTGCTGCCTGAGGATCTCCACAAAATAAGGCGCCCTGTACTTCCGGTAATGGGGAGTCGTCGGCAGCGGCTCCCTGAGTGCCCGCTGATATTCATCGTCAGTAATGAACCCGTTTTTCAGCATCGCCTCGAGCACAACGGCACGGCGTTCCCTTGCTTTTTCCGGGTTCTTGAACGGCGAATATGCCGAAGGGGCCTTGGGCAGCGAAGCCAGCAGAGCCGCATCGGCGACAGACAGATTTTCGACCGACTTCCCGAAATATGCCTGGGACGCCGCCTCGATTCCGAAGGCCCTTGTGCCGAAGTACGTCTGGTTCAGATACAGTCCCAGTATCTCGTCCTTTGTGTAATGTCTCTCGATCTGCAGCGAAAGCACCGCCTCCCTCACCTTTCGTATGAGGGACTTCTCGGGCTTCAGGAAAAGCATCTTCGCAAGCTGCTGCGTGATCGTGCTGCCGCCCTGTCCCATGCTCCTCGTGCTGATATCATGAACAAGCGCCCTCAGCGTACCGACGAAATCGATCCCCGGATGGCTGTAGAAACGGACGTCCTCGATCGCAACGAAGGCCCTTTTCACATGTTGCGGGATCTTATAGCAGGGCACGAAGGTGCGGCGCTCGTAATAGAATTCCGCGAGGATCTTGCCGTCGGAAGAATAGACCTTAGAAGATTCCATCGGTTCGTATTCCTCTATCGCATTCACCGCGGGCAAATCGGAGAACGTCCAGTAGAGAAATCCCCCGGCGATTCCGGAAAGCGCGCAAAAGATTAAAAACACGGCCAGCAGGGTTTTCGATCGGGATGATTTTTCGGCTTTTTCGATATCCTGCTGCAGTGTCGACATGTTCAGTTTTTATTATAACCTATAGGTCAGCTGCGGCGGGGAGAGCATATTCCTGCGGGGGGAGAAGATCTGATCAGGCGGTTCCTTCGTCCCAGATGTTTTTCCCCTCCTGGCCGCCCTGAGTTTGAGGTTCCAGGGCGCAGCCGATGCGCTCGAGTTCTTTCCTGACGGTGTCGATCAGTTTCTCGAAGTTACCTTCCACCTCTTCCGAAATATCCAGCCCAAGTTCCACCCGCTTTGGTTCAATGCCGAAAAGTACCATCCTATCCGGCAGTTTCCCCGTGATCGTCGCAGCGGCAAGAACATCCGAAAGTCCGAGCTGATGGGGAGATATCTGGGTCATGAACCTTGCGGGAACGTCTTCTCCTTCAATCCTTACCACAGTACCGGGGGGCAGCCCGTTCTTGACCGCATCGACGATGATCACGTTTTCCCTGCCGCTGAAATAAGAGAGAAGTTCCAGCCCCGATGTGCCGCCGTCGAGCACCTCTACGCCTTCCGGAAGGCGGAACCTCCTGCTGATCTCATGGATTACCCTGACGCCCACACCGTCATCTCCCATCAGAATATTGCCTACCCCGACTACAAGAACATTCATAGAGTAACTATAGCATACCATCCTCCCATTGAGAACACACCCCCTCCGGGTCAATCGAAAAAAGCGGGAACGTGCCGAAAAAGATCCATCACCGTCATGTACAATTTGACGACAATTTAGTAATATAGAAAGAAAAAAAATCCGGCGAAACGACACCAATGAAAAAGATATTCAGCAGGCCTCAGAGCCTAAAATCCGCCCCCTTCAGGTACTGCCCGGGCTGCGGCCACAGCATTATTCACCGACTGATCGCCGAATGTGTCGACTCCCTGCGCATATGCGACAGCCTGGTCGGCATCGCGCCTGTAGGATGCGCCGTATTCGCCTACGATTATTTCAATTTCGATATCCTTGAGGCTGCACACGGGAGACCTCCGGCAGTAGCCACGGCGCTCAAACGGGTGATGCCAGATAAAATCATCTTTTCCTATCAGGGCGACGGAGACCTGGCGGCGATCGGGACATCCGAGATCATTCATGCTGCCAACAGGGGGGAAAACATTTCGGTCTTCTTTGTCAACAACGCAACGTACGGCATGACCGGGGGGCAGATGGCCCCGACAACCATTCCAAGACAGCGCACGACCACAACACCCGGAGGAAGGAATATCAAGGTCGAGGGATATCCCCTCCGCGTATCGGAGCTTCTGGCTACCATAGAGGGGGTTTCCTTCATCCAGAGGGTCTCACTCGATTCGTACAGGAACCTTACGGTCGCAAAACAGGCGATAGAAAAGGCATTCCGCTATCAGATCGAGGGCAAGGGCTTCAGCTTCGTTGAGCTCCTTTCGCCCTGCCCCACCGACTGGGGGTTAACTCCGAAGGCATCGCTCGAATGGATAAGGACTGCGATGATCCCGGTGTATCCACTCGGCATATTCAAGGACAGCTTCAGGGAGAAGGCATAACTGGAGAAGAGGATAATCATAGCTGGTTCGGGCGGACAGGGGATATTGTTTCTCGGAAAGATCCTTGCCTTCGCGGGTATGCTCGAGAAAAAGGCGGTGACGTGGTTCCCTTCCTACGGCGCCGAGATGAGGGGCGGGACGGCAAACTGCACCGTGATCATCTCCGATGACATGATAGGCTCCCCTGTCGTGCTCCGTCCCGACATCCTTGTAGCGATGAACAGGGCGTCGGCTGAAAAGTTCCAGCCGAGGCTGAAACAGGACGGGCTCATGTTGTACGATTCTTCTCTTGTAAAGAGATTCGAATTCAGGAACGATATCACGGCGGTGTCCGTTCCCGCAACGAAGATAGCCAGTTCAATAGGGAATACAAAGTCTGCCAATATGGTGATGCTCGGCGCGCTCGTCGCCAAAACAGGCATACTGAAGAAATCTTCGATCGTGAAGATATTCGAGAACCCGTCGGGCTCTTTGGGCAACACAGGTTCCAAGATAAACACAAGCTCCATACTGGAAGGAATAAAGTATATTGAAAATACGTAAGGCAGAAATCCGCGACCTCAAGGATGTCCAGAAACTCATCAACGAATTCGCACGCAGGGAGGAGATGATTCCGAGGTCGATCAACGAACTCTATGAAAACGTCAGGGACTTCTTCGTATGCGAAGACAGGGGGAAGGTCTGCGGCGCATGTGCACTGCACGTCCTGTGGGAAGACCTTGCCGAGGTCCGCTCGCTTGCGGTCAGAAAAGAATACCAGCGAATGGGGATAGGACGGAAACTGGTAAAACGCTGCCTCGCCGACGCAAGGGTCCTGGGGACAGGCAGGGTCTTTGTCCTGACCTATCAGCCGGATTTCTTCAGGAAGCTGGGCTTCTCGGACATCGACAAGTCCGCCCTGCCCCAGAAGATCTGGGGAGACTGCATCCGCTGTCCAAAGTTCCCCGAGTGCGACGAGCACGCGCTGATCATAAGGCTTTAGTGGATGCGGAAATGAGGAAAGGGTACGGTCTATTTTTCCTGCTGTCGGTCGTCGTCTTTCTGGTCGACCAGGCGACGAAGTATCTGATCATCAGCCGCTTCGGTCTCTTTGAGGCGATAAACATACTGCCCTTTTTCAACGTCGTCTACGTCCGAAACACCGGTTCCGCCTTCGGAATGTTCAAGAGCCTCGGGAATGTGTTCTTCATCGGTGCTGCCGTTGTTGCGATTGTCGCCGTCGCTTTTCTTATCGTAAGGGACAAGGAAAACCGACTCGGGCTTTCTCTGATTCTGGGCGGGGCCGCCGGGAACATGACCGACCGTTTGGTCCACGGATATGTCGTCGATTTCCTCGACTTCTATGCCGGGAGCAGCCACTGGCCGGCTTTCAACGTTGCGGACTCGGCGCTCACGGTCGGTATACTTCTACTTCTTGCCAGGTCTTTCTTCCCTCTGCGCCAGGGGCGTGACTGAAAGAGTTTCGCGCAGTTCTTATCTGTTATACTAAATGGTTATGCGACGCTACACCATCATCCATCCCCTCTACATGTCCTTTTTTTCAAAGTCCCTTTACAGGGACGTTGCCAGGAACTGGCGGGGACTGGGGCTCGGGTATCTCGTTTCGCTGCTTGCGCTCTGTCTCATTCCCCAGGTAATGACGGTCCAGTCGGACCTGACCGCATATCTGGACACCGAGGCCCCCAAGATCGTTCGCCAGTTCCCAACTGTCACGATCAAAAACGGGACGGCGTCTATCAAAGAGCAGCAGCCGTATTTCATCCGCGATGGAAAAACGGGTAAACCTCTCATGATCATCGACACCACCGGCGGCATCTCCACCCTGACAGGCACGACCGCAGACATATTGCTCACAAGAAAGTCGATCATCGTCAGGAAAGACGCAAACGAAACGAGGACCTTCGACCTTTCCACTGTCGATAACTTCACTGTCGGCAGAACCGACCTTTACGAACTCATGGACACCCTCGAAGAGTGGTTCGGAGTCATGATCTTCCCTCTCGCCCTCCTGATTTCCTTTGTCTTCCATTCGATCGAGGTGCTGCTCTATGCTGTCACTGCGGCCTTCTTTCTGCGTCGCACCACAATGTCGCTGCCTTTTCGGAGTCTGTTTCGTCTGGCCGTCATTTCCATCACACCCTCCATGGCAGCGGGAGCCGTCCTCTTCATTGCAGGCGCGCAGATCCCCTACTGGTGGATGTTCAGTCTTTTTCTTTCCATGACGTATCTCTTTTACGCAGTCAGGGTGTCGGCGGTAAAAGACGGCTCCGAAGCTGCATAACGCGAAGTACCGTCCTGCCCGCTGTAGTCGGGCGCCCTTCGGCGCTATGCCTTCCATACCGGCTTGACAAACGCCGGTCTTTTTGATTATAAAATTGTGCCGATGAAAAAAATATTGCTCGTCGATGACGTCGCAGCATTCATAGAGAAGGAAAAAAGCATTCTCAGCAGGGCCGACTTCAAGATCTTCACTGCAACCTCGGGCAGGGATGCCCTGGCCCTCCACAAAGCCAACGCGATGGATCTGATAATCACCGACCTTGACATGCCGGACATGGGCGGTGACAGGCTTTGCACCGCTGTCAGGGCGGACCCGGCTCTCAAGAAAGTCTCTATCATAGTAGTCGGTGATGGCAGCAAAGAGGAGATGGCGAGGGTGAAGCGCTGCGGTGCGAATTCATTCCTGGCCAAGCCTATCAGGCCTGTGCAGCTTCTCGAAGAGGTGAGCCGTCTTCTGGATGTCCCTGAAAGAAAGAGCTACCGCGTCATACTCAAGGTGACTATAAACGGGAAAGACCGCAGAGAGTCTTTCTTCTGTTCTTCCAGGAACATAAGCGCCACGGGCATGCTGATCGAAACAGACAAGTCCCTGGAAAAGGGAGACCGGATATCCTGCTCCTTTTTCCTGCCGAATTCGGATCGCATCACCTGCGACGGCGAGGTCGTCCGTGTCGTCCAGGAGGGAGATGCCCGCCATTACGGCATCCGATATGTGGATATCCGCCCCGAATGCAAGTCGGCCATAGAAGGCTTCATCTCAAGCAGGTCAAGGAAGGTCTGAAGGATCCCTCTTTCCCCCCTTCCCCGTTCTGCGGGAAAGTTGGTCGGCTCTCCTCAGAGGCTCCGGAATACGGTATGCCGAAAGGCAGGACAATACTACCTGGATCGAGGCGTCTGTGTCGATCAGATGCCCGGGCGAGACAAAAACCGGTTTTACTCCCGTCCTCGTCCTGAGCACCGCTCCTATCGGTGTACCCCCGTTGTCGGGCCGATAAAGATATGACCACTCACCCCTCGTTCGTCCCGGTTCCGCGAATTCGCCGAACAACCGCGATTTTGCGCAGCCGATTGCGGGCAGACCAAGGACCACCCCAAGGTGAGATGCGATTCCTGCGCCTCTCGGATGGGCTATCCCATGCCCGTCGACGAGTACGGCATCAGGTCTGGTGCTGAGTCCCAGAAGCGCACTTGCAATTGCAGGCCCCTCTCGAAAGGAAAAAAAGCCGGAGATATACGGAAACAACTCCCTTCCGCGATAAAACGAGTCCTCGAGGTGATGCATGCCGGGACAGGTAAAAAGCGACGCGACCGCCACGACCTCACCGTTGAAAAAAGCAGCGTCCACACCTGCGACCAGTGCAGGCCTCCTTTTGAGGGGAACAATCCTCACACGGGCCGCTATCGAATTCTGGATTCTTAGCGCCTCTGAGATGTCTTTGGGAACAGGATACTCGATGTCATGATGGCAGGTATTTCTCCGTCTCCGAGCGCTTCCAGTCACAAAAACATTATACCGCGTCCGCTGACGACAGGGGGAGCGCAGGAATGGCAAGAACTTTCATACCGCTACAAGCAAAAAAAGGGGTCGGCGGCACGACGGAAACTTGATATAATATTCGGGGGTTGGAAGGAAAATCCTGATGGTATTCAAGAAAGGGGACATGGTCCGGATGCCTTTGGTCCGTTTTTGGGTCGGCCTTGCAGTGTTTCTCCCCCTCGCCGTTTTTTCAGGGGGTACCGCTTATTCCGGAAAGGCTGATCTGTTGCTTGCGCGGCTGCAGATCTACGACCCGGATCTGCGTATCGAGAGGCTCGAAAAACCGGCCGCTGTCAGAGACAGACAATTTATCAGGGCGCTCGGCAGCGTTGCGACAAACCTTAACGAAGACTGGCATATCCGGATCGAGGCGATCCGGATGCTCGGCGCCACAGGGGACCCTGCCGCCACAGATGCGCTGATGACCGAACTTCTGGACTTCTGTCCGGCGATACGGTGGAATGCGGCCAACGCGCTGGGCGGATTCAGCGACGACCCGCGGGTAGCCGACGCCCTTATCGCGTCCCTGCATTCCGATACAATGTACATCCGCGAGGCGGCGATACGCTCGCTCGGGGATATACGAAGCCGCAGTGCTGTCCCTCATCTGATAGAACTGCTTGGCTCCCCAAACTTCGCCATCAAATCAAGTGCCATCATATCCCTGGGGGAAATCGGCGACGCCAATGCCCTTCCCTCCCTGAAGCGGGTTGCCGGGCAGGACGCTGAACAACTCCTCAGAAATGAAGCGGCGGCGGCGGTTGACATGATAGAAGGGAGAAAGAGAGGGCTTTAGTTTCTGACCGCTTCCACGGTCCTGTTCAGGCTTTCCAGGTCTTCGACATTGAAGATCCGCGCCGAGGGCTCTATCCTCTTGATCAGGCCGGAGAGCACCCTTCCCGGGCCGACCTCGACGAACGTGTCTATGCCGCCGGAAACTATCCTCCTGACAGAATCTTCCCACAGCAGAGGCCTGCTCAGCTGTTTGATGAGGGAGGATTTGATCTTCTCGGCGTTCGTAAGCAGAATCGCATCGGCATTGTTTACGAGCGGCATCTCGGGATCCCTGAATTCTATCGTGTCGAGGAGCGCAGCGAGCCTGTTCGATGCCTCTGCCATCAGAGTGCAGTGAGAGGGCGCGCTGACCGCAAGCGGAATGACCCTTTTCGCCCCTGCGTCCTTTGCGAGTCTCATCGCATCCTCTACGGCCCGTTTCTCGCCGGCGATCACGATCTGACCCGGGCAGTTGTAATTGGCAGGTGACACATATCCCGACTCAACCGAAAGACAGAGTTCGTCGACGTCGTTTCTTCCCAGGCCGATGATCGCAGCCATGAGACCTTCACCTTCCGGAACGGCCTCCTGCATGAAACTTCCCCTCTTTTCCGTCAGCGCAACGGCATCGCTGAAGGAGATCACCCCGGCCGCTACTATGGCGGAGTACTCTCCAAGGCTGTGGCCCGCAACGACGTACGGCTTGATTCCTCGAATGCACAATACACGGTATGCTGCAACGCTTGCCGTCAACAACACCGGCTGGGTGCGAAATGTCTTGTTAAGTTCTTCCTTCGGACCGTTGAAGCTCAGGTCCGCCACATCGTATCCGAGCGCCGACGAGGCATCGGCGTATAGCGATTTTACCTCGTTGAAATTATCCCAGAGGTCTTTTCCCATTCCGACTTGCTGGGAGCCCTGACCCGGAAAGACAAAGGCTATCTTCACAGCCCCTTCGCCTCCCTGATCTTCTTCGTGAGCTTTGGGACTATCTCGAAGAGGTCACCGACGATCCCGTAGGATGCGACATTGAAGATAGGCGCCTCAGGGTTTCTGTTGATCGCGACGATGATGTCGGAGGACTGCATACCCACAAGGTGCTGCACAGCGCCGGATATCCCGCACGCGATATAGAGCTTGGGACTCACCGTCTTGCCCGTCTGTCCCACCTGGTGCCGGTAGGGGATCCATCCCTCGTCAACGGCTGCCCTGGAGGCGGCTACACAGCCGTCGAGCGCGGCGGCGAGTTCGTAGAGGATCTGGAAACCCTTTTCGCTCCCTACCCCTCTGCCGCCGGCGACGATGATGTTGGCCTCCTGCAGGTTGATCGCCACTTCCGAGACCTCCTTGATCGTTTCGATCAGGCGCGTCCTGGACTGTATTGAGCCGGCATCCATCCTTACGATCTCGCCCTGTCTTGAGGCACTGTATTCTCCGCGCTTCATGACGCGTGGCCTGACGGTCGCCATCTGTGGCCGCGCATTCGGGCAGAGTATGGCAGCCATTATATTCCCGCCGAATGCGGGTCTGACCTGAACAAGGTTTTTCGTTTCGGGATCGATGTCAAGGGAAGTGCAGTCTGCGGTAAGCCCGGTCTTGAGCCGCGCAGCAACCCTCGGAAGAAAAGACCTGCCTATGGGGGTCGCGCCCGCCAGAACTATTTCAGGTTTATGCTCCGCGATGAGCCCCGAGAGGAGCCCCGACCAGGGTTCGTCGTTGAAACTGCAGAGCATCGGGTCGTCACAGTGGTACACCCTGTCGGCGCCCCACCTGATCAGTTCTGCGGCATCGGCTGCGGAGCAGCCGAAGAGCACTGCAGAAAGTTCGGTGCCCAGCATATCAGCAAGCCTCCTGCCGGCGCCGAGGAGTTCGAATGAGACCCCTGCTATGACGCCGTCCCTCTGTTCCGCAAAAACCCAGACACCCCTGCCCTGCCCCTTTTCCTTCCTGTCCGACTCCTCCTCCACCTCCATAATTGCGCCTTCGGGGCAGACGCTCAGACAGGACCTGCAGGCCTGGCAGAATTCGGTGATCTCCGCCTTGCCTTCCTTCATAACGATCGCATCAAAGGGGCACGATGTGATGCAGGTCTCGCACCCGGAACATTTATCCCTGTTGACCTTTATAAACATTTGCGCGCAACCAGCTCCTTTACCAATATATCGATGCTCTCATCGGCCGTCCCGGCCAGCATCTGCCGGTCCTTCTTGGCCTCGGGGGCGAAGATGTTCTTCACCTGGGTAGGAGAGCCATTCAGCCCCAGACTCGCCTCCTCGGCCCCAATGTCGGAGGCAGTGAGTTTCCTTATCTCCGCCTTCTTGGCAGCCATCTTTCCCTTCAGCGAAGGCAGCCTCGGCACATTCAACTCCCTTACGACGGTAAGCAGCACCGGCAGAGACGATTCAATCACATCGTAGCCGTCGTCCATGAGCCGCTGGACGACGATGGCGTTGTCTCTGACGTCGTCTATCCTCCGGACGTAGGCAACGTGGGGGATGCCGAGGAACTCGGCGATCTCCGGTCCCACCTGGGCCGTATCGCCGTCTATAGCCTGTTTTCCACAGATGATGATGTCTGCCCCGAGGAGTGCTATAGCCTTCGAAAGCGTGTAGGCGGTAGCCCATGTGTCGGACCCCGCAAAGGCCCTGTCGCTCACAAGCGCAGCACCGTCGACGCCCATCGAAACCGCCTCACGCAACGACGCCTCGGCCTGGGGAGGGCCCATCGTCACCGCCGTCACGGAACCGCCGGCCTTCTCCCTGATCTGAAGACCCGCCTCTATCGCGTGCATATCATAGGGGTTTATGATGCTTGGGACGCCGTCCCGGATAAGGGTGTTCGTCTCAGGGTTGATCCGCACCTCGGCGGTATCCGGAACCTGCTTTATGCATACGACTATCTTCACTGTTTCATATCCTCCAATGGCCTCAACGAAAAAATCACGACGTTATCCTCACTGTCGAGTATGGTTTCACGTCGAGACCCTGTAGCACCTCAGGGTATACTGCAGCTACCTTCTTTTGTCGCCGTTACAGGTCTCTCAGGCCTTGTTTCGCGCTGCTTCCTTTACAAGCGCCTGCCCGATAACGTTCCTCTGAATCTGGTTGGTCCCTTCGTAGATCTGCAGGATCTTTGCGTCTCTCATCATCTTTTCGACAGGGTATTCCTTCATGTAGCCGGAGCCGCCCATCACCTGTACCGCATCGGTCGTCACCTTCATCGCAACATCGGTTGCAAATACCTTCGACATCGCCGACTCCTTCGAGACGTCCTTCGCGCCGCCGTCGATGAACCTGGCCACAGCGTAAACAAGAGACCGTGCCGCCTCGATCGAGGTTGCCATATCTGCCAGCATATGCTGGACCGCCTGAAAGGTGATGACAGGATGGCCAAACTGCACCCTCTGCCGCGCAAACTTAACCGCCTCTTCAAATGCGCCCTGTGCAACACCGACCCCCTGGGATCCGACGCCGGTCCGCGAGTTGTCAAGTGTCTTCATCGCCACCAGAAACCCCATCCCCTCCTTGGCAATGAGGTTCTCCTTTGGCACACGGCAGTTATCGAAGATCAGCTCGGTCGTGGCAGAAGCCCTGATTCCCATCTTGTTTTCCTTCTTCCCAAATGAAAAACCGGGCGTACCCTTTTCGACAATGAACGCCGATGCGCCGCGGGGCCCCTTCGACCTGTCGGTGATAGCGATGATCGTGTATATCTCGGCTTCGCCGCCGTTGGTGATCCACTGCTTCGTCCCGTTTATCACATATTCGTTTCCATCGAGCCTTGCAGTCGTCTGAGTGCCGCCAGCGTCGCTTCCCGCGTTGGCCTCGGTCAGGCCGAAGGCAACAAGCCTCTTCCCTGCGGCGATATCGGGGAGATATTTCTTCTTCTGCTCGTCGCTGCCAAAAAGCAGAATGGGGTATGTGCCGAGCGCGTTGGCTGCGAAGGTCGTCGAAACACCGAGGCATGCCCTGGAAAGCTCCTCTACGGCGATGCAGAGTTCGAGGCAGCCCTTGCCGAGCCCGCCGAACTCCTCCGGGATGAAAAGGCCGAAAAGGTCTGACTGGGCCAGTGTATTCATGATATCCCATGGAAACTTTCCCGTTTCGTCCAGTTCTGCCCTGACCGGCACAATCTTCTCATCCGCGATCTGCCTCGCGAGGTCCCGTATCATAATCTGTTCTTCAGTCAAAAAGTAATCCATCAATCCTCCAGTTAAAACGCCCGACCAAATTGGATGCACTGCACGGGTACTCATTTTACCAGAATCAGGTGCAATTTTGAAAGGCAGGAAAAAACTAATGCCTGCTCAATTCCTCCCTGCCTGCAGTTACGCCCTTTGCCCTTGTTTTTCTCGCGGTTCCGGTCTTCTTCAGGCTGTTGAAGAGATCATAGGCATCTTTCGGCCCGGCGTTGTCATGAACGACAGCCCTCACCGCCTGGATCATAGCCACCGGCGATTCGGACTGGAAGATGTTCCTCCCCATGTCCACGCCGGAAGCGCCCCTCTTTATTGCATTCCAGGTCAGTTCAAGCGCCTCTAACTCCGGCAGTTTCTTGCCTCCGGCCATGACTACCGGGACAGGACACGTCTTCACGATCTTCTCGAAGCCGTCGCAATAATAAGTCTTGACGCAGTGCGCCCCGAGTTCAGCTGCGATGCGGCATGCAAGGGCGAGATAACGCGCGTCTCTTCCCATGTTCTTTCCTACCGCAGTTACGGCGAGGACAGGGATGCCGTAACGGTGGCCTTCGTCAACGAGCTTCGCAAGGTTCAGGAGAGTCTTCTTCTGATTGGGGGAGCCTACGTAGATCGAAAGGGCCACGGCCGAGACATTCAACCTCATTGCGTCTTCCATCGAAACGGTTATCCCTTCATAGGAAAGGTCTTCGTCAAGGATGCTGTTGCCTCCGGATACCCTGAGCACAATAGGCGTGTCGGTCGCCGGGTCGACACAGGCGCGCAGGACGCCCCTTGTGGGCATGAGCGCATCAGCATATGAAAGGATCGGCTTTATCGTCCTGCCGGCGTCCTCAAGGCCTGTTGTTGGCCCGAGAAAGTATCCATGGTCAACGGCCAGCATCACCGTCCTGCCGTCCGGCCTGATTATCCTCGAAAGGCGGTTCTTAAGTCCCCAGTCCATAGTATTTCCTCCTGAATGCACGATTTATTTAGGTTCTATTATCACCTTCAGCGAATCCTTCGCCTCTTCAACGAGTCCGAACCCCTTCTGCGTTTCTTCAAGGGGCAGCCTGTGGGTTATCATGTCGAGCACGTTCACCCTCTTTTGTCTGATGAGTTCCATTGCGGTGACATGCTCCTGATAGTTCGCGGCGTACGAAGAGGTAAGGGTAATCTCGTTTCGCCAGAAAAGATCATTCACGGGAAGCGGCACTGTCACTCCTGCATTCGCCGGGGCAAAGAAGAGAACGGTGCCTCCTCTTTCAACCGAACGAAAGGCCTGGTCTATCGCAATTTCAGCGCCGGCAGTAAGTATCACTATGTCTGCCCCGCGCCCGCTGTTCATCTTTCTGAATGACCCTGGGACGTCTTCACGGCCGTAGATGGTTTCATCGGCCCCGAACCTCTTCGCCCTGTCGAGGCGGTAAGGGGTGATGTCTGTCGCAACGACGACGGACGCCCCCAGCGCCCTGGCAAGCTGGAGATGGAGAATCCCGGATATCCCGCTTCCAAGGACAAGTACGCTCAGCCCTGTTTTCACCCCGGCGGTGCGCTGCCCCCGGTAGACGCATGCAAGGGGTTCGATAAAGGTGGCCTCCTCGAAGGCGATCTCATCAGGAACGAGATACACTCCCCTGTCGACGTTGATAGGAGGAAGCTTCACATATTCCGCAAAACCTCCGGGATAAAAATTCGTGCGTCTCAATGTATCGCAGACGGTGTGATGGCCGTTCAGGCAGTAATGGCATGTGTTGCATGGGACATGATGAGAGGCCGAGACCCGGTCGCCCACTTTATACTTTTCGACGCCGGCGCCGACAGCAGCGATCTCGCCGGATATCTCGTGCCCAAGGACGACAGGCCCTCTTCCCGCCCGGTACCAGTGCATCACATCGCTTCCGCATATGCCGCTGGCCTTTATTTTGACGAGGAGTTCACCCGGCCCGACCTCCGGCACCGGCATCTCTTCGAGACGGATATCGTCCTTGCCGTAATATTTAGCGACTCTCATGTTCATGTTTTTTGGTTTGTGAGCAGAGAACTGCCTGCTGCCGTACTAAATAATTTACGCTAACGGAAAGGAAATTGGCAAACTTGGGAGACTGAGGAAGAGGTCACAAAAGATCACCGGAATGCTACCAAACTTTTTGGCGGGTCAAACCTGCCACCTGGCCAGGTCTGCTTCGCCCGAAACATTGCCGGTTATGTCCTTCCTGTGGGGCATCCCCTATCGGCACACATTGACTTCAAAAAAATGAGCGGTAGCATTTAAAAAAGGAAACCTTGATAACGCCCTGCTGGAGGCAAAAGAAATGAAATTCAAATCAGTCACCCCACAATTGCTTGGTCTGCTGTTCCTCGGCCTGACCCTATCACTTGCCGCTTGTGGAGGGGGAGGAGGAGGAGGAGCCGCTCCAAACGCCACTATAACAGGCACAGTGCTTGGCACCACCCTAATGGCTGTTGATGCAAACACCAACGCAGTAGTCAGCAGTGCCGGAGCGGATCCATCCACGAAGACCTTTTCCATGCAGCTGGCGATTGGGAATAACTACAAGTTTTATCTCCTCGAAAACGAAGGAACCCCCTTCGCGCGATCTTATCCTGTTTACGTATTCAACCAGGGGCAGAACCAAAATGTCTTTTTCATCGGGCAGGCCAACACAATAGACCTCGGATTTATGGACACCGCATCCGGTGCCGCGGTTCCGGCGCTCGGCCTTTCGCAAATGGAACTCCTTGGAATGAGTCCGGTCTCTTTTGATTCGACCATTCCCACCTCCCTGGCCGGCACGATCCTTGGCCCCGCCGACATGCAAGGGAACTGGAATATACACGGTATAGCCGATAACGGAGCGTGGTTCCACACAGGCATGAATATAGCGTCGGACGGATCGGTATCCATGGGAAGTCCTGTTTCCAACATTGCGGGCTATCAAAGTGCCCTCGCAGGCAGGACAATGTCGCTTGTCATGACTCCTGGCGGTGTAATGACTTCTCCCGGCGACTCCGATTTCAACGCGTTTATGGGCTCTACCAGGCAGAAGTTCATCGCGACCGATCTTTTTTCAGGCGCGCACCAGATGTTCATTGCTCAGAAAGCGCCGTCCGGCGTCTTTAGCACACTTGATCTGCAGGGGCCCTGGCAGGTGCAGGGCATTATCAATGGTCCGGGTTTTAATGGTTGGATACAGGGTTTTGTAGCCTTCGATACCGGTGGAAATATCATTGCATTTTCAACCGTGATCACCCGCAACGACGGAGCTGCTTTCCCTCTCAGTGGCACCGCAGTAATGCAGTTAGATGGCGAAATGACACTGGGAAGCTCGTTCCATGGCACGATGAACAATAACAGGGATGAGATAATTGCGACGCTTACGGATGCCTTTGGGGATGCCTGTCTTCTCGTGCTTCAGAAGTCGACCAGCACCAGTCATACGAACGCTGATTTCGGCGGCACCTGGTATATGCATAACGTGTCAGTCATATCCGGCAGTGCTGACGGCAGGGTGGATTTCGGCGCCGCCCACTACAACTCCGCAGGCACAGCCAGCACAGCCACTATGGAAAGGTTTTCAACCAATCCGGCCTTCACAACCACCTCATCGAGCCTTCTGTCTTTCAGCATGACGATTAACGGCAACGGATTGATGAGCAGCATGAGCGGCTTTCCGGGCATGACAGGAGAAGCCATGATCGGCGGCGTGATGCCAGCGATGGGCACCGCCGGCTTCAGCGGCTTCATGAGCATGGACAACAGCCTCTTCATCACAAATATGACAAGCACCGAAGGTGGAACGAACTGGAACATGATGATTCTTCAAAAATAACGCGATCTTTTTTGGATAAAGGGCATACCTCATGCCCTCCTTGGCAAGGAGGGGCCCAGGAGGCTAACTCAATACATCGCTCCTATCCGCTTATGTCGACATCCGAAATAAGCAGACGGGGTCCGCCGATATTCCCGTAGAAGCGCAGGTCGTCGCCAAGCGCCCTCACCTTGCCGAAGAAATCGAGTATATTTCCGGATATGACAGCCTCTTTCACGGGATGCTTCAGTTCGCCCTTTTCGATCCAGATGCCGGTTACCCCGATCGAAAATTCCCCTGAGATGGGGTTGGCTGTATGGACGCCCATTGCATCGACAACATACAGGCCTTTGTCCACTGCCGCAAACAGGGCATCCGACGGAACAACATCATCTTTCGAGACAGCCTCGATAAAAAGGTTCGTCACGCCCACGCCTGGCAGTGAGGAAAAGCCCCCCCTTGCGGCGTTTCCGGTCGACTGCGCGCCCTCTTTTTTCGCAGTATAGGTGTTGTAAAGATACGACTGGAGAATGCCTTCGCGGACTGCTGTTTTTCCTGTCACCGGTACCCCTTCCCCGTCAACGGGGCTGCTGCCGAGCCTCCGGGGCAGAAGGCCGCTGTCGATCATGTTCATTCTGTCGCTTATCACTTTCTTCCCGATCTTTCCAGCGAGAAGCGATTTGCCCTTCTGCACCGCCTCGGAAGACAGGGAAGACGCGAATATCCCGAGAAAATCGGCGGTGACCGAATTATCGAGAACGATGTCGGCCCTGCGGCCTTCGATCTTTTTCGATCCGAGGAGTCTGACCGCCCTCATAGCCGCAGTCCTTCCGACCTCTCCGAAGGCCACGTCCCCCAGAAACCGTGAGCCGTCGAAGTCCCAGCCCATCTGGCTTTCGTCGTCTTCTTCCGCGATCGCGGTTATCTGCGCAGAACATGAGGTTGAACGGAAATGAGCATTCACCGATTTCGAGTTCGCTATGGAAGTGGCCGAAACGGTGAAGGAACCCGATGCCTTCCTTACCTTCCTGATCCTCCGGTCTTCTTCGCAGGCTGCCTTTTCGATCAGCATGACCCTCGCTATCGCATCCTCTTCGCTTATCTCCTCTATGGCCCTGTCGAAGATCTCCACTTCGGCGGCAGGAGCGGCTTCGGGCAGGTCTAGGTACGGGTCCGCGTCGGAGTATGCGGCAGCCTCAGCAGCGCGAGAAACCACGCCGTCGCTGTCGCTTCGGTCGGTGGAGTAGGAGAAACCGAGCCGCCCGTCCTTGATCAGGCGAACCGAGTATCCGAAACTGAGAGAAGACTTCAGAGAATCGACCGACTGGTTCTTTACCTCCGCGGAGAGGTTCTTTGAAGACCGGATGAATACCTCGGCCTGTTCCGCGCCGCTTTTGAGTGCCTTGGCGAGGACCTCTTCAGCAAAGGAGCGATCAATCTTCATAATACGACGCAGATGCGGTATCCGATTCCCAGACGGTGACCGCGGAAACCCTGATGTATTCACTATTGATCTTCTTCTTCATCGAATCGAATATCCACTTGGCGATGTTTTCGGACGAAGGGTTCTTTTCCGTAAAGGGGAATACCTCGTTCAGAAAGGCATGGTCGAGAGGGGAAATCACCTCGCGTGCGACATGTTTCAGTTCACGGAAATCGATTGCGATATCGATCTCGTTCAGCCTCTCGGCGGTCACGCTTATCTGGACCCTCCAGTTATGGCCGTGCATGTTCTCACAATTCCCTCTATATCCCCTTAACTGATGCGCAGCAGCAAAACCGACTTCAATGGAAAGCTCGTACATCAAATATACCTCCGGACACTAAAAATGCATTTTTGTCGCAGAGTAGCAGGGAAAACAACAAGATCAGTAAATATCAGATGTCTCTCTGCGTTTTCTGCGGTGAACTTCCTGTTACATCTTCCAACGAACTACGTAGTCTTTCTAAAAACGGAAATATAAGGAAGGTTCCTGTATTTGTTGTCGTAGTCAAGGCCATAGCCGACGACAAAATCGTTCGGGATCTCGAACCCCACATAGTCCAGCGGCACCTCGACCTGCCTCCTCTCCCTCTTGTCGAGGAAGGTGCATATCTTCAGGCTATTCGGCCCGCTCATGAGAATACGCTCCCTGATGTAATTCAACGTAATACCTGTATCGACTATGTCCTCTATGAGAAGGACATCCTTGTCGGCAATATCTTCCCTGATATCGTAGTGGAGCTTCACTTCCCCGGAGGTATTGTCTTTGAGGTAGCTCGATGCGATCAGAAAATCGATCACAAGCGGAGTCCTGATCATCCTGACGAGGTCGCTGAAAAAAATAAAGGCGCCTTTCAGTAAGCCGACAGCAAGCAGGTTCTTGCCTTCGTAATCATCCGATATCCTGTCGGCGAGTTCCCTCACCTTCTTCTGTATCTGTTCCACGGTCAGCAGCGGCTTCCCTACGACTGCCATTCATTCCTCCTCAACATGAGATTGGTACGTTTATATTACCGTGTGAAATGATTATTCTCAACTAAAATAGCAGCTATGACCTGCGCATCGACCAGCCGGAACACGAAACGGCACCCGGCCGGGGAGCGCAGAGCATTACGCCGGTTGACATCTCCGCCCCATGGAGTAGTATTTGAATGATGAACATCCTTCTGATAAGCACCAACCGCCATTTTCTCCCCGTTCCGGTCATGCCCGCCGGGGCCTGCATGGTTGCCCATGCCGCAGCGCAGGCCGGACACAGGGTAAAGGTGCTCGATCTCATGTTCCGCAGAGACCCGATTGCCGCCGTTTCACAGGCCATCGACGAAACGAGACCGGATGTCATAGGGCTATCAGTGAGGAATATCGATAATAACGATATTCAGAATCCGAGATTCTTCATAGGAGACCTCGTCCCCCTCATCGACCGCATCCGCGCAAAGACAAAGGCGAGGATAATCCTCGGCGGTTCGGCCGTAAGTGTCATGCCCGAGGCTGTCATGCGTCTTACCGGCATACCCCTGTCGGTGACAGGAGACGGAGAGTCAGCCTTCCCGGAACTCCTCGCAAGGCTGGCCGCCGGCGAGAGTCCGAGAGGGATCCCGGGGGTGGCCTGGCTTGAGGAGGGGATATACGGAAGCAACGATTCCCCCTCTCAGTCGGCATCGAACTGCTGCATATCCCCGGACTTCAGCCGGTGGATCGACACGAAAGGATATATCTCACGTCTCGCCACCGTGCCTGTCCAGACAAAACTGGGCTGCCATTTCAAATGCACCTACTGCACGTACCGGAAGATCGAAGGAGACAAATACCGTCTTTTCGATCGTGAGGGAGTCATCGACACGGTCAGAAGACACGCCCGCTCGGGGCTCAGGGACATCGAATTTGTCGATAATGTCTTCAACTCCCCGCGCGAACACGCAGTTGAGCTCTGCGACGGGCTTGCCCGAGTGCGCCACGGCGCCCGCCTTCAAAGCCTGGAACTCAATCCGCTTTTTGTCGACGACACACTGGTAACGTCGATGGAGCGGGCAGGCTTCAAGGGCATCGGTATCACAGTGGAAAGTGCTTCCGACCAGGTGCTCGAAGGCCTCGGCAAGGGATATAACGCAGGCGCAGTCTACAGGGCCGCAGACGTAGTCAGAGGACACAGGCTTCCGTGCCTCTGGATATTCATGCTCGGCGGCCCCGGAGAGACGGAAAAGACCGTTTCTGAAACCCTTCGTTTTGCGGAAAACTCTATCCGCCGGGGCGACGCGGCATTCTTCAACATAGGAATACGCATCTATCCCGGAACCCGACTTGAAGCCATGGCGAGGGAGGAGGGCGTTTTGTCTCTTTCACCCGCAGAGATGCTCTGTCCGGTCTTTTACCTCTCGCCGAGGGTTGATTTTATCCGGATGATGGGGAGGATCAGAGAATCCATGACATCGAACCTGAACTTCATCAATTCCGATGCGATCGGCGTTTCCTATCTGCCGCTCATCCACAGAATAGGCTACAGACTCGGGGTCCGCTCGCCCCTCTGGCGATTTACACGTCCGATCAGGCGGGGTCTCGGTCTGATAGGTCTCGACGCATGAAAAGGTCAGGCGAACCCATCAAGGAGGGCGCATTTATCGGCGCGGTTGCCACCGCGGTCCCTCCCTATACGGCAACACAGGCAGAGGCGGATGCCTTTTTCACAAAACATTATTCGGGGAGGCTGCGCGCAAGATACCTCTCTGCGATGCGGGCCGTACTGTCTCATCCATCGATCTTGCGCAGACACTTTGCGGTCACTGACCCCGAAGTGCTCATAAGCGAAGATCCGGACAGCCGCATCCGGAGATTCACTGAGAGCGCGGTCGACCTGTCGTCGCAGGCGGTCAACAGGGCGCTTGAAGAGGCGGGTCTGAAAGCAGACGCCGTCTCAGCGCTCGTTGTGAATACCTGTACGGGCTATATATGTCCCGGCATTTCGACATATCTGATCGAGAGACTCGGCCTGCCAAGACAGGTAAACGCCTACGATCTTGTCGGAAGCGGCTGCGGCGGCGCAATACCAAACCTCAAGATCGCTGCCTCTCACCTTGCAGGGACAGGCGACGGCGTCGTGCTCAGTGTCTCGGTCGAGATATGCAGTGCCACTTTCCAGATGGGAAATGACCTCGGCCTTGTCCTTTCAAACGCCCTTTTCTCAGACGGCGCAGCGGCGGCGGTCGTATGGAAAGATCCGAGGGGACTCGAACTGATCGCCTCGGCAAGCCGCTATTATCCCGAACACAGGGAGCATATCCGCTACGTGCACAAGGATGGCCAGCTTCACAACAAGATCTCGACGTCACTTCCGGGGATAGTCAGCAAGGCGGTGGCCGATGTGATCCGCGACCTCCTCGGCCCCAGGGGCCTCTCAGTGGAAGATATCAGACATTGGGCAATCCATACGGGAGGGGAAAAGATTATAAACGGGATCAGAGAAGAGTTGGGTCTTCCTGAATCCAGGCTCCGGCCGACCCGGGATATCCTTTCCCGCTACGGCAACATGTCATCGCCTACAGTGTGGTTCGCCCTGCGGGAAATCGTCGATTCCGGGATCGACAGCGGTGACTGGTGCGTCATGATCGCCTTCGGGGCAGGAATGTCAGCCCACGCGTATCTTCTCAGACAGGCATGACAAGTACGCAGGAGAGACGGAAAACAACAGGGAAAGGCGAAGGGGAAAGACCTTCGCCTTCTTTTATCTTCCCCTCGCCATCGCCTCGAGCCTTGCGATCCGCTCTTCAAGGGGCGGGTGGGTGCTGAAGAGTTTCAGGAGCCCGTCGCCCCTCAGCGGATTTACGATGAACAGGTGAGAGGTAGCCGCAGAAGTCTGCTGCATTGGCATCAACTGCGTCCCTTTAGTGAGTTTTTTCAGTGCATCGGCAAGTGCAAGAGGATTTCCGAGGAGTCTGGCCCCTCCCTCATCTGCCGAATATTCCCTTGACCTCGATATCGCAAGCTGGATGAGCATCGCGGCAATCGGGGCGACAATCATCATAACAAGGGCGGCGATGGGGTTGCCGTCTTCGTCCCTTCGCCTTCCGCCGCCGAAGATCATCGCCCACTGCGCCATCTGCGCAAGGTAGCTGATCGCTCCGGCAATGGTAGCGGCCACGGTCGAGATGAGTATGTCCCTGTGCAGGACGTGGGTGAGTTCATGGGCCATGACGCCGGCAAGTTCTTCCTCGGTAAGGATCTGCATGATCCCCTGCGTTGCGGCGACAGCAGCGTGCTGCGGGTTCCTGCCGGTAGCAAAAGCGTTGGGAGACATATCCGGGATGATATACACCTTGGGCATCGGAATGCCCGCCTTCTGGCTGAGCCGCCTGACTATGCGGTACAGTGAGGGCGCCTCAGCCTCGCTTACCTCTTGTGCCCTGTACATCTTCAGCACTATCTTGTCGCTGAAGAAATAAGACACGAAATTCATAAGAAAGGCAAACAGAAGGGCAAAGGTCATGCCCTGTCTTCCGCCGAGTGCTGCACCACCGTAAACAAGGAGAAGCGTTAGCAGCATCATCAGCATCATCGTCTTGAGTCCGTTCATGTATTTTTCCTCCTCATAACTGTCTGATCGGATAACATGTTCTTTCTAGATTTATTCTAGATCACTTATTACGGCATGGTCAATGAAGGTCTATGGAAACCTCGCGCACCTTTCCCTCACTTATTTCAAAGCCCCTCACCTCGGGTTTTCCCCTGTCGGCAAGACCAACAATGATATAGACCGTATCGGGATAGAAGGCGAGACTCACATCCTTGCCCGATGGATATGCAGGCGACTGGGGATGGGAATGATAGATCGCGATCATCCTTTTCCCCTCATTTCTCATCTCCTTCATCGCAAGAAACTGCTCTTTCGGGTCCATGAGATAGCTCACCGGGGAGGGCTCGATATTGGTCATCTCGTAGATCTTCTCGATCACCCGGTCCCTGCCGGCAAGGATCCCGCAGGTCTCGTTGGGATATGCCGTCATGCAATGAGCTACCATCCTGTCGAACAGGGGCAGGGGTATGCAGAGTCCGTCCATGATCGCTTACTGCATCGAGCAGTAACCTTCGTTGTAGTCGATCAATTCCTTTATCGTCGGATGTTCGCCGCAGACAGGGCAAGAGAGGTTCCTCGGGACCTTCACCTTCCTGAACGTCGTTTTGAGTGCGTTATAGATCAGGAGTTCGCCTTTCAGGACATCTCCCTTGCCGAGGATGAGCTTCAGGACCTCCGTCGCCTGCAACCCGCCGATCACGCCGGGAAGCACGCCGAGAACCCCGGCCTCCTGACACGAGGGGACCAGTCCCGGAGGCGGCGGTTCCTCGAAGAGGCAGCGGTAGCATGGGCCATCGCCCGGCACTATTGTCGTGACCTGCCCCTCGAATCTGAGGATGGCCCCGCTCACAAGGGGTTTCCCTGCCATGACACAGGCGTCGTTGACAAGATACCTCGTGGGGAAGTTGTCGCTTCCGTCGACAACGATATCATAGTCCCCGATAAGGTCGAGGATATCGTCCTTCGAGATTCTTTTTTGCAGCGCCACTATCTTGACGTCCGGATTCAGGGCCTCGAACGTCCTTCTTGCTGATTCGACCTTCGGCATCCCGATCGTGTTCATGCTGTGGGCGATCTGGCGTTGAAGGTTGCTTATCTCGACGTTGTCGTTGTCGATCAAGGCTATCGTACCCACTCCTGCGGCGGCAAGGTAATATCCCACCGGACATCCGAGCCCCCCTGCGCCAACGATAAAAACCTTCGCCTTTGCGATCTTCGACTGTCCCTTTCCCCCGACTTCCGGAAGAATGATATGTCTGCTGTAGCGCATCAACTGATCATCGGTGAATTCCATCAGTCCCTTTCCTTTCTTATCTGCAGGACCCAGTCCGTATCGTTTATCTTTTCGACCTTCAGGACCTTCTGGCCGTGATCCTCCATCGACTTTGGGATGCTTCTGGAAGCCTCTTCGTAATCCAGAAGTATCTCAAGAACCTGGCCGACTTCCATCGCCTCAATCGCAAGTTTCGCCTTCACGAAAGTATAGGGACAGACAAGTCCTTTGATGTTGATGCTCCTGTCAGGGGTAACCTTCTCCATGCGACCTCCCGTTGCTTTTTACCGCGCCCTTTTCAACCGAAATCTATTTAAATTTTTTATTTAATTATAACTTTTCATGGATCTTTTTGCACACGACTATCTTGTCGGTGCGATGCACCTACCCATTCCCTGCCCGCTCCATATTTCTTCTCGTCTTTGACATTGGTCATGAAAGACGATAGACTTTAAAAAATATCCGGTGAATCTTGCGCAGAGCCGGCAGTCCGATGATTTTCTTGATGAGGAGGTTCCTGTGCAAAATAACGAAAATCTGATCAAGATCTTCGAATACGCCCTGAACCAGGAAGAGACAGGAAAGAGCTTTTTTGATACCTCTCTTAAGCGTATGGGGTGGGGTGCTGCGATTACCGCATTCAACCGCCTGATAAGGGAGGAGGATGAGCATATCCTCTTTATAAAGAATATCCTCGATGATCTGAAACGGGGAGGACCTGTGGAACTGAAAATTGAAAAGGTTCCGGAACTCGAAAAGACCGATTTTTTCGACGAGCGGGCCAGATCCGAGTTCCTCCAGGAATTGCTGTTCGAATCGATGGTCCCGGACGTGACCGTTTTCAGCGTGGCATGGCTGATCGAAAAGGATTTAAGCGAGTTCTACGAGAAAATGGCAGGCAGGACGGAAGGGAAGGCGAAAGAGGCGCTCGAGATGCTCGCCGGCTGGGAAAAGGGTCACGAACGCTTTTTCCGGGAGTACCGAGACAAATTAACTGAGATATACTCTAATATGCCCTGGGGCGGCTGAACTGCTCCAAAATCTGAACGATTGGCAGTGACAGCGGGCAGGTGCTCTTCTTCCCGGCATCATGAAACCATGGGAAGAAAGCTTACATTATTATCGCTTTAGACACGTCAAAGGAGTTGAATATGGTGTCATTCAAAAAGTTCTTCGAAAAAAAACAGGCGAGTCCCCATGATTCAAGGGGCCTTGCGGACAATCTGAAGCTTCTTTCCGAAGCCGAGGCAAATATTTCGGCGTTCTACCTGCTCTGTGCCGAGGCACATCCGGAGCATAAGCATCTCTGGACGTCAATGGCAACATCCGAATCAGGCCACGCTGAAACCATCAGGAAGATGGCCTCTCTTGTTGCGCGTAATCCCGGCCAGTACAGAACCAGAACTGAATTCAACGCTTCGACGATCCGGCTTTTCAGTCTTCGCATGGAAAGTCTTGCGGAAAAGATGAAGGCGGGACGCATCGCACCGGCAATGTTGTTTTCGATAGCAAATGAAATAGAACACTCCTCGATGGAGCTGAATATCGGCGAACTCATTGAAACCGGGGACGAAGAATTCAACAGTCTTGCGCGGCGGGTAGATGCTGAAACCCGCGAACACAGAAATTCCCTTGAGAAGGTCGTCCGGGAGAAGGCAACGGCCATCCCCCTGAAGAAGCCTGATACCAAGGTTATCAAGGTCTCTTGATTGTGTGCATTCAAGGCCGTCCTTCCTGCTAAGAAGTACATGATAGAATAAGTCTGGAAAGACATGCCCCGTAATGGCAGCCGAAACGACTGAAAAAATATCAACAGAGAGCGGAATCTCACTGACCGTCGAAAAGAGGTTGAGCGATGATACGGTCGAACTGGAGATCCGCATGGGCAATGACCGAAGATGCCTCTTGCACTGGGGAATCATGCCGGACAGTTACGCTTCGTGGCAACTGCCGCCCAAACCGATCTGGCCTGAGGGAAGCGCACAGTTCGATGCACTTGCGATACAGTCTCCTTTCGTAAGCGCTGACGGAGGACGCAAGGTCAGCATAAGGATCGACAGATCGATCAAATTCCCGCTCATCTCCTTTGTTCTTTTTTTCCCTGAGGAAGGCCGCTGGGACAATAACCGGGGCAGGAATTACAGGATCGAGATGCCCGGGTACGAAACACCTGTTCCCCCTGCGGTTGAAAGGGCCTCCGTCGCTTCGCTTGCCGAGATATCAGGAGAGATCATCGACAAGGAGATGGGCCGCAATTCCTGGACCCTGATGCACCGGTTCGACCTCTGCTACGATCTTCTCGACAGGGCATCACAGAGCATCGACGGACTCGCGCTGATCTTTGTGTGGCTTCGGTTTTCGGCGATCAGACAGCTCGACTGGCAGAGGAACTACAACACAAAGCCGAGGGAACTGGCCCATGCGATGGACCGGCTTACACTGAAGCTTGCCAGCCTCTTCACCGCAGGCGGCGAGGGCCGCGAAATGATCAGAATGATCATGGCGACGCTTGGCCGCGGTGGCGAGGGCCAGCGCGTTCGCGACGAGATACTGAACATCATGCACAGGCATAACATAAAGGAGGTCTCGGGCCATTTCCTCGAAGAATGGCACCAGAAGCTCCATAACAATACAACACCGGACGATGTCGTACTGTGCGAGGCCTACATCGAGTTTCTGAAGAGCAACGGAGACCTCGACCGCTTTTACAGGACCCTCGAATCCAGCGGTGTCACAAGGGAACGCCTCGAAGGCTACGAGCGGCCCATCAGGTCACATCCTGACTTCATTCCCCACCTCAAGGACGCCCTTCTCTACGACTTCGGGCACTTTCTCGGGATACTGAAGTCAGTTCATTCCGCCACCGACCTGGCCACCGCGATCTTTGCAGCGAGGCGTCTCTTCGATGAGCAGATGAGCAGCCTTGTCGATTTCATCTGGTGGCACAGGGAAGACAAGGGCATGCCCCTGACCGTCCTTGCTGAAAAGATCACTGCTGCGCGCCGGCTCATTGCGGAAAGAATCGGTGGACAGGCCGCGGATGCCAGGGATCTGCTTTACCTTGATCTCGCCCTTGAAGACTTCCTCCGCCTCTCGGTAGAAAAGACGATCGGTGCGGGGACAGGCGGCGATGACCTCGTGGAACTCATCTCTATGGTTCTGGAAAACATCACTCTCTCCCTATCGGTTGAGGAGTTCGATATCTGTCTTCGACACTGGAAGAGGCTTTCGGCCCTGCCGCGTTTCGGAAGGGAGTGGGCCCTTCACGCCTGGGCGGTCACGGACAGACTTCGCCGGGGGATTGGGACTTTAGTGGACCGATGGCACAACCTCCTTCAGCCCAAGGCCTCCTTCCTCGGCACTGCGTTCCGCGCAAATCCGTGGACGGTCGACCTCTTCACGGAAGAGGTCCTCAGGGGACGTACCGCCTTTGCCCTCTCTGCGCTTCTGAGGCATATCGACCCGCTGCTGCGCAGGAGCGCACAGCTCGGCGACTGGCAGGTGATAAGTCCGGGACGTGCGGCGGGCCGGGTGGAGGTTATCTCGAAATTGAGGTCGGTCCAGGGAAAACGCTTCGATATCCCGACAGTGATCGTCACCGAGGAGGTCTCCGGCGACGAGGAAATCCCCGAGGGTGTCGGCGCGATTATCACGCCGGCATCCATAGACATCCTCGCCCACCTTTCGGTGCGGGCAAGAAACGCCCGTGTCCTCTTTGCCACCTGCTACGACTCAAATACCGTCACCCGCCTCAAGTCCTTCATCGGGAAGATGGTGAAAATGAGGGTCAATGCAGCAGGAGAGGTGACATTCGGTGAAGGCACCGAAGAGGTGATGGTCCCCACGCATGAGGCAGCGGCAAGGAGGACGATGCAAAGGCCTGTTTTTACGACCTATGCGGTCCCGATCGGGGATTTCGATGCGAAGGTCGTGGGAGGAAAATCAAATAACCTCAGAAAAATGCAGGGGGTTCTGCCTCCATGGATACATCTTCCCGCTTCTGCAGCGCTGCCCTTCGGCGTCTTCGAGATGGTGCTCGGCCAGGAGATGAACGGCCCCGTCGCTGCCCGCTATAAAGGGCTCGTATCAAGGGTCGAAAGCACCGGCGGAGGGGAGAGGTCAGCCGCACTGGCCGAATTGAGGATGGCGATAATGGGGCTCAGGCCTCCCGATGAACTTGTAGACTCGGTTCTGAAAGTTATGGATGAAGCCGGATTAGCAAGGCCTGAAAACTGGGCGGATGCGTGGGCCTGCATCAAAAGGGTCTGGGCCTCCAAGTGGAACGAGAGGGCCTACCTGAGCCGCGCTGCGCTGGGAATAGCCCACGAAGATCTTTATATGGCCGTTCTTATCCAGCATGTTGTGGAGGCGGATTACAGTTACGTCATCCATACCGTCAATCCCTTCACGGAAAGAAAGGACGAGGTATATTCTGAGGCGGTCCTGGGTCTCGGGGAGGCGCTCGTCGGAAATTATGCCGGCAGGGCGCTGAGCTTCCGCTGCACAAAGGGAAAGGACTCACCGACCGTTCTTTCATTCCCTTCCAAGAGCGAGGGTCTGTACGGCGGCGGTCTTATTTTCAGATCTGACTCAAACGGAGAAGACCTCGCGGGCTACGCAGGAGCAGGACTGTACGACAGCTTTATGATCCGGCCTGCAAAGAAGGTCACGCTCGACTATGTCCGTGAACCACTTGTCTGGGACGAGAGATTCAGAGCGGCGTTCATGAGCAATGTGGCAAGCATAGGGACCGAGGTTGAACGGGCCATGGGATCGCCGCAGGACATAGAGGGCGCCCGTTCCGGAGAAAGCTACTTTGTAGTTCAGTCACGCCCCCAGGTCGGCATAGGGAATGGCTGAGGGGGACGCCATCCGGATAGGCAGTCAGACCTCATTTTCGGCGATACCCCTGACAGCGCCTTTCGAATTCGCGGCCGAAAACGGCTTCGACGCCTTTGAGTGGTTTCCCGACAAGAAAGAATCAGGGGCTGGCTGGTCCGAAGCCGATATCCCGGGGGACATGCGTGAATACATCAGGAAGAGCGCCCTTGACCGCGGCATCCGTCTTTCGGTTCATGCACCATTGCATTCAAACCCCCTGAAAGCAGAAGGTCACTATAAATCCACGATACGGTTCGCGCAGGACATAGGGGCGACACTCCTCAATATCCATTTGGATACAAGCGGCGGCATCGATGCCTATATCGAGGCGATAACGCCGCTTCTGAACAGCCTCGGCGGCACGGGGATACTTCTTTCGATCGAGAACACGCCGAAGACGACACCGGAGGACTTCAATCTGCTTTTCCGGCTCCTCCGCAAGTTCGGTTTCGACGATCCGGCTGCAGTCGGCATGTGCCTCGATCTCGGCCATGCAAACCTCTGCGACCAGACTCGAAACGACTATCTCCGGTATATCGACCTCCTCGATCGTGATCTGCCGGTCGCCCATGTCCACCTGCATGAGAACTTCGGTGACTGTGACAGTCACCTTCCTGTATTCACGGGGCCGTCCGCGAAAGACGATTCGGGAATAAGGGGCTTCCTTGAGCGGCTTAAGCGGCGCGGGTTCGCAGGCAGCATCATACTCGAACAGTGGCCTGAACCGCCTTCCCTCCTCACTGAGGCAAGACGAAGATTGTTCGAGATGATCCGGGTCCAGACCCCAACCGGTCGCGAAGCATCGCAGAGTGATGCTTCCGCGCATGCCGGCAACAGTGATTTTGCCGGGATGATCGTGGATGCCGACAAACAATACAGAAGCTGGAGAAAGAAGCTTGCCTGGATCCAGGGGCTCCTGGACGACAGTGATTTCGGCTTCAGTGATGAGCGACTCGCCTGCCTTGCGGTCTATCTCCGCTTCATCGGCTCCGGCCAGATCCGGATGGGAGAAGATGGCGGCCACTACAGGCCATCCCATCATGCACGGATATCTCGTCATATCTATGAACGGCTCAGGAGAATCCAAAACCCTGACAATGTCTTCATCCTGAGGAAGATCTATCCATGGCTCCCCTCCTTTGATACGCCCTTCATGAAGGCCGAGCCGCTGACGCGCATAAGGGATATAGCGCACAGAAACGACATACCCCGTGAACTCAAGGAAGAGATAAAGCATACCCTCCAGAACAAGCTCCATCGCAGCGCCGGTCCTGAAGACCTGGCGGTCTCTCAGGCGCTGCTCGAAAGGATAACAGCCGCGGAAGCGGCATATCCGGCGGAATTCGTCCAGGAATTCAGGAAATTCCACGAAGAACTCAAGGAATTCTTTAACGCGCGTTCACTCACTGAACAGTTGAACGCCATCGCCATGAAGGCTGATGCGGAACTCATCGGAAAGTTCATAAAGGCGAAGGAAAAGGCATCTTCCCTGTCGGAGAAGAAGACTGCATTCGCCCTTCTTACAGACCTAAGACGGACGTTCGGCGACCGGATGAGGAGGGATGTGACAGCGGATGCGCAGGCACTTCAATCGGCCGATATCATGCTTGAGGACTTTTCCTTCCCCCTTTTGAGCGGATTGCTCAATGACGTCACCCGGGGAAAAGACAAGATAGAATGGAAGGCGCTGTTTGACTGCCTGCTCCTGACAGTGGAAAACCTCAGACTGAGCGGCTTCGAAGAAGAGGAGTGCAGGGCGATAGAGCGCGAAATAAGTGCCTGGTCCCGGGACTTCGACGAAGGCGACCGGCTGGAGCTTCTGCGCCTGAAGGCGACTGTCGAACGGGCGTTGCATCTTTCGGAAGGGTATGCAGGAAAAGTCCTTCAGCTCTTTCCCGGGATAGTTTCGAAACTCGGGCATGCCCTCGGCGTGCCAGAGGATTCCATACGCGTCTTCAGCGAGGCGGATATCAGGGCACATCCTGTGTTTCAACTTTCGAAGATCGGTTCCTATCTGCTTAAGAAAATCAGGTTTCTTGCGGCCCTCCCCTCATGGGACGTCATCGTGCCGGGGAAGGTGACGGGATACCTTGCACACGGAGATGCGCTTGACCGGCTTTCCGGTTCCGCCGGCAAACCCCTCCTCGCCCTTTTGAAAAAAGTCGAAGGTGACGAAGAGATCCCGGCTGAAGTCCGCGGGATGATTACCCTGCAGGAGACCCCACTGCTGTCCCACCTCGCGGTTCGTGCACGCCAAAGAGGGGTTGCCTTCGCTGCCTGCGAAGACCCCGATGCCATCGAAGATCTGAAGAAGTATCTGGGAAAGAAGGTGCTTCTCGATCTATCCGACGAGAGGGTCTCTTTCAGGGAGTCGACTGATAATGACGACATCATCGCTATACATGGGCGGGTGAGCCTGCCGGATGTTTCCCTGTCGCCTGCGAAAAGTCTTCTGCCGCTTGAAGAGGTGACACCCGATACAGGAGGAAACAAGGCATTCGCGGCAAGAAGGCTCGAAGAACTCTCCCGGTCGGTGGAAAAGGACTTCCTCGTAGCGCCTGCCTGTGTAGTGCCCTTCGGGGTACTCGAAGAATCACTCCGTTTAAAACCCGATCTTGCCAAAGAATATGAAACCCTGGCTCAAAGACCCGGGGACCCGGCCGGAGAAAAGTTCACCGCATCGATCGGGAGATTGCGAGATATCCTCCTTCTTCTGGATGTGCCTGATGAAATCATCTCGGGGATAAGGAAAACTTTCGGTGGACAGTCACGCCTCATGGTCCGGTCGAGCTCCAATCTGGAGGATGTCGAGGGGCTGTCAGGTGCCGGCCTTTATGATTCGGTGCCAAATGTTGCCCCTCAGGAGGTCTCCAATGCCATACGTACAGTCTGGGCCTCAATCTGGACGAGGCGTGCGGCATTGAGCAGGGCAATCTCACGAATTCCCCACGAAAAGGCTCATATGGCGGTGCTGATCCAGCAGATGATCGTCCCCGATTATTCCTTCATCGTACACACAGAAAATCCGTTGAACTTCAACCGGGATGAAATCTACATCGAAATGGCCGTTGGCCTTGGCGAAGCACTCGCATCGGGGAGGATACGAGGTCTCCCCTACCGCATGACCCACGACAGGCGATCAGGAGATGTGCGGACGCTCTCCTTTGCAAGCTTAAGCAGTGCTATCGTTCCCGGAAAGGCCGGAGAAACGGAGAAAAAAACGCTCGATTACTCCTCGGTCAGCCTCTCCCTTGACGATGCCTTGAGGAATCTTCTCGCCACACGAATCGGGGGAATCGGCAAGTCAGTCGAGGAATCATTCGGAGGACCGCAGGATATGGAGGGGGTAGTGACAGGGAACGACATATATCTTGTCCAGTCCAGGCCACAACAGGGAGGGGGAAAGGAAGAAGAGCCTGCCAAAGCCTGTCGCGTCATGGGACTCTTCCAGAAGAGGTTCGAGGGGGACGATGCACTTCTGGCGCTTGCACAGCTGAGATTCAGACAGGCAGGTCTCGGCGCGGAATATTATGCTGAGACGCCATGGGAACTTCAGACGCTTCTGAAGTTCAGGCCCTCTGATGAAGCCCCCGCAATTGTTCATCTCGCCCGGGGAATGGATCTTTTCAGGGAAGAAGACCGAAGAAAGGTTAAGGATTTTTCGGAGCGCTTCAGCGGAAAGATATACGGGATGGTCCTGCACGATCAGAAGGAGATCATCAACCGCCTTGAGGATTATGTCTCGATTCTTGCAGGTCTGGAGACCGAAATGGAAAGAAACGGTTGCTATCTTTTCATCGAGTACGCGGAGGGGCTGGCACCGGAGGTCTTCATCGGACTTTTCGAAATGATACGCGAGCTTCGGCACGTAAGCTGCTGCATCGACGCAGGACATCTCGGCATTCACTACGCGTGTTCCGCATACGCAGCAAGACATCAGGGAAGGGATATATTTTCGGTCAGGCCGGATGACCCATCGCTTTCTGTCCACATCGAAGACATCCAGACATCGGTTGAATCAGCGCTTGACGGAGTGCTGCCGGTTATCCGTAAGCTTGCAGGACTCGGGAAACCTCTTCATTTCCACCTCCATGACGGTCATCCCCTTTCAGCAACAAGTCCATTTGGCGTCTCCGACCATCTTGGTTTTCTCGAAAGAATTCCAATACCGCTCAAGTACAAAGGAGAGAACTCTCTCGCTACGATGTTCGGGTCTTCGGGTCTTTCGAAGATCGTCGATGAGGCACTCACAACGGGAAGGGAGAAGGTTTCGTTCACGATCGAGGTTCACCCGACCGAGGGCAGACTTCCCCTCGACGATGCCGCAGATCTGTTTGGTCACTGGAGAGACAAAAGCAACGCCGAACGCATGAACCACTGGCTCTCGGTGATCGCTGCGAATGCAGGTATCGTTCAGAGCGTGTGCAGAGACAAAGGCTGAGAATGCGATCGTGCCCCCCCCGAGGAGAGCGTCTGGATTCTTTTGATTAAAATCTCTCCCAAAAAATGATAGGATGGTCATATGTCCGGAACGTCTTCACCAAAAGAAGGGAGAAACAAATGGATACCTACAGATGCACGGTCTGCGGATATATCTATGACCCGGAAAGCGGAGACCCCGACGGCGGGATTGAACCAGGCACGAGGTTCTATGATCTGCCTGACTCATGGACCTGTCCTGGCTGCGGCGCACCGAAAGAGGACTTTATAAAGGCTGGTTAGGCAATGACCCTCAAGGATCGCATGCAGAAGGAAGACGGGGAAAAGATGAAAGGTTCGGAAAAGATGCTTGTCTATAACATCTTTCCCCTTCTGGCCGGGAGGTTCCCGGATTGGGAGAAGCACCTTCGAAGGGCCTCGGAGATGGGTTTCAACTGGATATTCGTCAACCCGATACAGATGCCCGGCAAGTCGGGAAGCCTTTATTCGATCGCCGATTACTTCGGGTTCAACTCTCTTTTCGTTGACACGAGTCAGGGCAAGCCGGAAGAGCAGGTGCGGAAGATGCTCGCAACCGCAGATGGACTCGGGCTTAACGTGATGATTGATCTCGTGATCAACCACTGCAGCGTCGATTCCGACCTTATCAAATCGCATCCCGAATGGTTCGCCTGGGAGGGCGGAAAGGTGGCCCACCCCTTTGCCATGGAAGACGGCAAGAAAGTGATATGGTACGACCTTGCGAAGTTCGACCACCGGAATACGAAGGACAAGGAAGGGCTTTACCGGTTCTTCCTGAGCATAGTGAAGTATTATGTTGATCTGGGGTTCAGGGGTTTTCGTTGCGATGCCGCATATCAGCTTCCACGAAGCCTTTGGGAAAGGCTGATAGGGGAGACAAAAAAGATCGCTCCGGAGGTCCGGTTCTTTGCCGAGACCCTCGGCACCACCCCCGACCTTACCGCGAAGACCGCAAGCGCGGGGTTCGATTATATCTTCAATAGCTCCAAGTGGTGGGATTTCTACAGCCCCTGGCTGATGAAGCAGTACGCCCTCACAAGGGAGATCGCGCCCTCGATCAGTTTTCCCGAAAGCCACGACACCGTAAGGCTCTGCGAAGAACTTGGAGGGAATATCGAGGGGATGAAGCAGCGGTATCTCTTCTCCGCACTCTTTTCGGGAGGGGTGATGATGCCGATAGGATTCGAGTTCGGCTTCAGAAAGAGACTGCACGTGGTAAAAACCAGACCTGAGGATTGGGAAGAAACCGGCATCGACCTCACTGCCTATACAAAAAAAGTAAACGGGATCAAGGCCGACAATCCCATCTTTCAGGAAGACGCACCTACCGAGATGCTTCATTACGACAATCCCAATATCCTGCTTATGTGGAAGGGATCGCTCGATACCCCCGAAGAATCACTCCTCATACTGAACAAGGACATCAACAACAAACAGGGCTTCCGCGCCGACAATCTGCATACCTACTTTCATTCCGGCCTGCCGCTCAAAGACATCTCTCCCGAATACCCGCTTGATTACCTGCCCCGCCCTTTTTCATACGATCTGAGACCCGGGCAGGGGATCGTCCTCGTGACATCAAGGGAGATCGCAACCGAGGAATAGTTCTCACCCTGCAGAGAGAGCCGAAAAGGGCAGGCGCCGCGGCCCTGGACGTCGACCGGGGGACAATTCACTTGATAAAAAGGGGCCGGATAGGCGATCATAGATGCATGATAAGAGTGATTTTCGTATGGGACGAGGCATACCTTTCTGCCCATCGGATGCACTGTTAAAAGCGTATGTCAATTTTTCTTGATGAGGGGTTGTTTTGCCGGAATCTGTGCCGTCTTTACCACAGCTGACCGTTAAGGGCAAAAAAATAGCTATTCCCATAATTCAGGGTGGGATGGGTGTGGGAGTTTCTCTCTCTCCTCTTGCAAGCGCTGTGGCGCGCGAGGGAGGTGTCGGAATCGTTTCAAGCGCTTGTCTGGACCGGCTCGTTTCGAAGAAAGCCGTGAAGAAGCACAATACCTACGATGCGGCATACGAGGAAGTCTCCGTCGCAAAGGCTTCGGGGGGGATCGCCGGTATTAACATCATGGTCGCGCTTGTCAGAGATTATGAGGACTCCGTAAGAGGTGCTCTCGATGCCGGGGCCGACGTAATCATCTCAGGTGCGGGACTTCCTCTGGGCCTTCCGGGCATACAGCCGCCGAAGGAAACCGCTCTGATACCGATAGTATCCTCTGCGAGGGCGCTCGAGCTGATCTGCAAGAAGTGGGAGAGACTCGGCTACAGGCCGGATGCCGTAGTGCTGGAAGGGCCGCTCGCCGGTGGACACCTCGGATTCAAGATCGACCAGATCGATCTGGAATCGAACAGGCTCGAAAATCTTTTCCCGCCTGTCAAAGAGATGGCGATGAAGTACGGCGATATACCCGTCATCGTAGCTGGCGGAATTTATACCCATGAGGACATCCAGAGATTCATAGGGATGGGCGCCAACGGGGTTCAGATGGGAACGCGTTTTCTCGCTACTGAAGAAAGCAGCGCCTCAGCTGAATACAAGGAGGCGGTCATCCGGGCACAGGAGGAAGACATCATTGTGGCCCATAAGCCCGGTTCACCATGCGGGCTGCCCTTCAGAGTGATAAAACAGTCTCCCATGTACGTTTCGGCGATGCGGAGGCTGCGGCCTCCCAAGTGCGACAAGGGATATGTGCTCCTCAAGGACAGTGAGGGGAAATTCACCCGCTGCCCTGCAAAGGAAAGCAACGAGGAATGTTTCTGCATCTGTAACGGCCTGCTCAGTTCCGCCGGTTACAACCGCGACAAGGAAGAGCCTCTCTACACCGTCGGGACGAACGCCTGCCGCGTCGAAAGAATAGTGTCTGTAAAAACTCTCATGGATGAGCTGACCGGCAAGGCGCTCGTCCCCTCGGCTTAACATCTCCCTTTTCTAAGCTGGCCTTTCCCCGGCAGTCAAGCCCTCTCGGTTTATTCAGCCTCACTTGATGACCCTCCCCCTATCATTCTGCGCTTACCCTCAGATAACCGCCCATTTTATAACGCCCTTCCAGCGCCGATGTCACGAATAGAAACGCGAGTGTCAGGCCGGGTTCCGACCAATCAGTCCTTCAGTATGACCTGCGTCATAGCGTTGTTTTCTCGAGTAATTTAAAATGGCCTATAAGCATGAAACAATCTCGAGGAGGCGAAAAATGGAGCAATACCTGTCACGAGGGATCAAGGAAGTGGTTACGGAGCACCCAAAAGTAGGTGAGGTCCTCTCTGCCCGGGGTATCGCGTGCGTAACATGTGGTGTTGGCACGTGCCGGCTGAAGGATGTAGTCGAAGTCCACGGGCTTTCTTTGGAGCAGGAACGCGATTTACTGACCGAGATCGCCGCAATCATATTTCCCGGCAGGGAGGTGGAGATACCGGCAATAAAGAGAAAGATCGGCATCAGACAAGGCGAGTTGAAATATTCGCCTCCGATGCAGACGCTTGTGGACGAACATTCGGTCATCAAGAGGATGCTCGCCCTTATCCCGGGCATTCTGGAAGACCTCGATGTTTCCGCCCCGGAAGACAGACGGACAATCCTGGCCGTTGTAGACTTCATCCGTTCTTATGCCGACAAATTTCATCACGCAAAGGAAGAAGACATTCTCTTCGGTCTTTTCGAGCCGGACCTCGAAATTCTGAAAGCGATGAACGACGAGCACGGGATCGGCAGGGGCCACGTCAGGGCCGTGCTTGCGGCGATTGAAAAGAATGACAGCGAAGAGATCGCCACCCGTCTCCTGGCCTATCGGGAACTTCTCACTGCGCACATAAGGAAAGAAGACGAGGTGCTCTATCCGTGGATGGACGAAAAACTTTCCGTGTCCCAGGTCGGCGAGCTCTTCTCTCGTTTTGCAGCAACCGACATGCAGTTCAGGGAGATCGCCGCGAGGCAGGAGGCCTTTGTTAAAGAACTGGAAGAAATCACCAAGAACAAGGAGGAACTAACAAATGTTTGAAGCATGCCCGGGTTCGAAGATGGCGGATTTAAGGACTATCGACAGGCAGGAGGACGCATCGGGGGCAAAGATCACCTCCCAGCTCAGGCAGTGGCCTGTTCAGCTCCATTTGGTTTCACCAACAGCACCCTATTATCAGGGCGCCGATGTTCTCCTGACCGCTGACTGCGTTGCATATGCGATGGGGAATTTCCATTCCGATTATCTCAGGGGAAAATCCCTCGCAATCGCCTGTCCAAAGCTCGATTCATCGCAGGAAATCTACTATGAAAAGATAAAAAGCTGGATCGAGGACGCCCGGATAAATACCCTGACGATCCTCGTCATGCAGGTGCCGTGCTGTTCGGGCCTCCTCAGGCTTGCGCAACAGGCTGCCCAGGATTCCGGAAGAAAGGTACCTATCAAGTATGCGGTGGTCGGAATCCAGGGCGAGATCTTAAAGGAAGAGTGGCTGTGAACTTCCTTAATGCCGCTTAGCTGACACAAAGAGGCGGCTGGAGACCGGCCGCCTTCTTGTAATTACTACAGTTGCTTAACCCTGGTCACCACTTCCCCGGCACAGGGATCGCTCCGGTGAGTCCGACACCGAAGACACCCAGCGTGTCAGTCGGACGCTGCGGGTGTTGCCCTCAAGGGTTATGAGTTTTTCCTCGTTGACCGGTCCCGTCATCAGCGGCTTCGCCGTGTCTGTCGCCATGACACCGCCAGAAAGGACCTGATAGGCCATGCCCTGAATCATGGCTTCAGCGCTGGCGTTGCCTGACAGGGCAGGTATTGAAAACATCATCGTGATCAGGGTCAAGGCGATCAGAACCCGGCGGCAAGAAGCAACTCTTTCAGACTCGTTCATAAAACTCTCCTTTTCTCCAGTCCGGAGCATGGATGATTACCGTTTTAATACATTAAGGCATGAGTCACAAAAAACAACCTCTGTCTTAATAATACGGAATTGTTTGATTTTAGCGTTATTTTTGCTATCCTGAATATGTGTTCGATATCGATTTCGTCGCATAAGGGGAGAGGCTTGATGACCGCAGAAAAAGGCAGAACATATCTTACCCGTCTGCCGGCGTGGCAGGCGCTGGAGGCCCACTACCGGAAGATCAAAGACATGAACATGAGACAGCTCTTCGCCGAAGACCCCGGACGGGGTGAACGGTTCGCTGCCGAGGCAGCCGGGATATACCTCGATTACTCGAAAAACCGCATCACGACGGAAACGATGCAACTTCTCGTAAAGCTCGCAGAGGAATGCGGACTACGCCGGCGGATAGATGCTATGTTCAGCGGCGAAAAGATCAACTCCACCGAGGGCCGCGCCGCGCTCCATGTCGCACTTCGGATGCCACGCGACGGTGAGATCTTCGTCGACGGCAAAGATGTTGTCCCTGAGGTCCACGAGGTGCTCGACCGTATGGCCGGCTTCGCCTCCCGTGTCCGTCAGGGGCATTGGAAGGGGCATACAGGCAGACCCATCCGTAACGTCGTCAACATAGGCATAGGCGGCTCAGACCTCGGCCCCGTCATGGCATACGAAGCGCTCCGCTACTACAGCAGGCGGGACATGACATTCCGCTTCATCTCAAACGTTGACGGCACCGACTTCACCGAGGCAACGAGGGACCTCAATCCCGACGAGACGCTTTTCATCGTCTCATCCAAGACGTTCACCACCCTCGAAACCATGACCAACGCCCACACCGCCCGCCGCTGGGTGCTCGGTGCGCTGGGCGATGAAAGATCCGTTGCACGTCATTTTGTCGCGGTCTCGACGAATGCAGGAGAGGTCGCGAAATTCGGCATAGATACATCGAACATGTTCGGGTTCTGGGACTGGGTTGGGGGCCGTTATTCCATGGACTCGGCCATCGGCCTCTCTACGATGATCGCCATCGGACCGGAGAACTTCCGCGCCATGCTTGCCGGGTTCCACGAGATGGATGAACACTTCCGCACGGCTGCCTTCGAAAGGAACCTCCCGGTGATCATGGGATTGCTCTGCGTTTGGTACAACAACTTCTTCGGGGCCCAGACCGCAGCGGTGCTTCCCTATGACCAATACCTGAAGCGCTTCCCGGCCTATCTCCAGCAGCTCACAATGGAAAGCAACGGCAAGCATGTCACGCTCGAGGGTGCACACGTGGATTACGAAACGGGCCCGATCTTCTGGGGAGAGCCCGGCACCAACGGGCAGCACTCCTTCTACCAGCTCATCCACCAGGGGACAAAACTGGTCCCCTGCGACTTCATCGGTTTCTGCCGGACGCTGAACGAAGTCGGAGACCATCACGATCTCCTTATGGCGAACGTCTTTGCACAGGCAGAGGCGCTTGCCTTCGGCAGGACGGAAGATGAGGTGAGGGCCGAAGGAACGCCGGACCGCCTCGTGCCGCACCGCGTCTTCGAAGGCAACCGGCCGTCCAACACGGTCCTCTGCGAGCTGCTGACGCCGCAGGTGCTCGGCAAACTCGTGGCGCTTTACGAACACAGCGTCTTTACACAGGGCGTGGTGTGGCAGGTCGATTCGTTTGACCAGTGGGGCGTCGAACTCGGAAAGGTCCTTGCAAAAAAGATCGTTTCCGAACTCGAAGCCGGCGCGAAGCCGCCGGCCCACGACAGTTCTACGAACGCTCTCATCCTGCGCTATCTGGGGCTGAAGGGGGCGATCAAAAAATGAGCGACAAGGAAAGGACGCACAGCCCGATATATACCTTTCTGCCGGTCGAGGTCGAGGGGTTCGATTCCCTGGCAGAGCTCGCTCTGGACATGCGCTGGGCATGGAACCACTCTGCAGACGAGGTATGGAAACAGATCGATCCCGTGCTCTGGGGCCTCACCCGCAATCCGTGGGTCGTACTTCAGACGGTCTCGCGGGACAGGCTCGAAGGCGTGCTGAAGGATGCCTCATTCAAAAAGAAAGTCGATGAGCTTGTTCAGGCCAAACGTGAAGCCGCCGGCCAGTCGCACTGGTTTCAGCAGGCGCACCCGGACGCCCCATTGACGGCTGTGGCCTATTTCAGCATGGAGTTCATGCTGAGCGAGGCGCTCCCGATCTATTCCGGCGGTCTTGGAAATGTTGCAGGGGACCAGCTTAAGGCCGCAAGCGACCTCGGCGTGCCTGTCATAGGGGTGGGACTTCTCTATCAGCAGGGCTATTTCAGGCAGGTGATCGACAGAAACGGTTCCCAGCGGGCACTCTTCCCGTACAACGATCCGCTTCAGCTTCCGATCACCCCCCTGCGGGAGCAAAACGGAGAGTGGATGAGACAGGAGATCAGGCTGCCCGGCTACTCGCTGTGGCTGCGCGCCTGGCAGGTTGAGGTGGGCAGGGTGAAGCTCTTCCTCCTCGACAGCAATGATGCGGCGAACTTCCCGGCCCATCGGGGCATCACGAGTGAACTCTACGGTGGCGGCACGGAGCTTCGGCTGCAGCAGGAGATCATTCTCGGACTGGGGGGGTGGCGGCTTCTCAGGCTGCTTGGGATAAAGCCCGAGGTCTGCCACCTAAACGAAGGCCACGCGGCCTTCGTCGTGCTTGAGCGAGCCCGCTCCTTCATGAAAGAGACGGGTCAGCCATTCGAAGTCGCCCTCGCAGTCACACGCGCCGGCAATCTCTTCACGACCCATACGCCCGTTGCAGCAGGTTTTGATCGCTACCCTCCTTCTCTCGTTGAACAGTACCTCGGGTGGTATGCGACGAACAGGCTCGGCATCCCTCTTCGGGACCTGCTCGCCCTCGGCCGTGAGAACCCGAATGATTCCTCGGAATTCTTCAATACGGCATACCTTGCGATACGCGGCAGCGGCGCTGTCAACGGTGTAAGCCGCCTCCATGGCCAGGTGAGCCGTCGCCTATTCGGACCGCTCTTTTCCCGCTGGCCCGAGGCCGAAGTCCCGGTCGGACACGTTACAAACGGCGTCCATGTGCCTTCCTGGGATTCGGAGGAGGCTGATGAACTCTGGACTCAGAGCTGCGGAAAGGAGCGGTGGATGGGATCGGTTGAGACACTGGAAGAGAAGATCCGCGCTGTCCCGGCCTCCCAGCTGTGGGAATGTCGCTCTTCCGCCCGCAAATCGCTCATCGAGTTCGTCAGGGTGCAGCTTTCCCGCCAGTTGGCAGTCTCCGGCGCTTCGCCCCGGAGGGTCGAGGCAGCGAAAAATATTTTCGATGCAAACACTCTCACGCTCGGCTTCGCGCGCCGTTTTGCGACATACAAGCGGCCGAATCTGCTGCTCCACGACGCGGAGAGACTTCTCCGCATACTCACCAATGAACAGAGGCCGGTGCAGTTGATCCTGGCAGGAAAGGCCCATCCTGCCGACACGGCAGGCCAGGCTATGATACATGAATGGATGTTATTCATCCATCGCGCAGAGGCAAAAAGTCACGTGGTCTTCCTGAGCGACTACGACATGCTCCTCACCGAACAGCTCGTGCAGGGTGTGGATGTCTGGATCAACACGCCCCGCCGGCCATGGGAGGCCTGTGGGACGAGCGGCATGAAGGTTCTTGTCAACGGCGGGCTTAACCTGTCGGAACTCGACGGCTGGTGGGCCGAGGCCTACACGCCGGAAGTGGGATGGGCCCTGGGCGACGGCAAAGAGCATAACGAAGACCCTGCCTGGGATGCCGCCGAGGCGGAGGCGCTCTATGCACTCCTTGAACAGGAGGTAATTCCAGCGTTCTATACACGCGATCAAAGCGGCATACCTACGGGCTGGGTTGAACGTATGCGTGAGAGCATGGCCCGCCTCACCCCCCAGTTTTCTGCAAACCGCACGGTGAGCGAATATACGGAACGATACTACCTCCCTGCAGCGGGGGCCTTTCGCCAGCGCGCCGAAGAAAACGGGGCTGAAGGCGCGAAGATGGTGGCCTGGAAAAATGATGTCGAAAAGAAGTGGGCGAACATCCATTTCGGAGAGGTCAGGGTCGAGACCACTGAAGAAGGGCACCTGTTCGAGGCGAGCGTCTACCTGAACGGCCTAGACCCGGATTCCGTCTGCGTGGAACTTTACGCGGAAAGCAGCGAAGGGGAAGCCTTCCGGCGCGAACTGACGAAAGAGCGGCAGCTTGTGGGGGCAGAGCACGGCTACGTATATTCAGGTCGTGTGCCGGCAGACCGCCCTGCAGCGGATTATACCGCGCGGATGAGGCCTTACCGGCAGGCCGTTTCAGTCCCCCTCGAGGCCTCGCAGATCATCTGGCAAAGGTAGAAGGATCCGGCCTTTCCCCCTTCTCGGGTCTTAACTTCAAAGTCGTCATAAGGCAAAGGCTGAACAATAAGAGGAAGCACCGGCTGCCGATTTGATTTTCAGGGTCGAAGTTATGGAAAATATTATCATTATGCCGACAGAAGGAGAGAGCATTTATGAAACACATCATACTGACCCTGATCGCGCTTTCTCTTATCGCGATTTCCGCCTCAGCGGAAGAGCGCCTGCCCTTTAACATAAGATCTTACGGGAGCTTCAAAAAAATCATAGCATCGAGAATGCCCGGCGGCGTTGTCGATCTCAATGAAGCGCTCCAGGGCAGTCACATGTACGCGGTAGGAGAAATGGAAAACGCCGAAGGAGAAATCACGGATTACGACGGCCAGGTCTGGCTGAACTACGCCAGCGACGGCATCGATACCTCAACCCATAAGATACCCGCCGGAGCGCAGGCGATGCAGCTGATTACTGCGCAGGTCGATAAGTGGCGGGAAATCGTTGTTCCCAAGACAATGCCGGACAACGAACTCTATTTTTACGTCCTCGAGCAGGCAAGGAAAAACGGGATCAACGTGAGACAGCCTTTCCCTTTTCTTGTCGATGGCACGGTGAAAGAAGTTGTCTGGCATGTGCTCAGCGGCGCAGAGGCGGAGCAGGGCGGAAAGAGCGGAAAGCTCTCCTTTACGAAGCTGGTCGAATACAGGGAAGAGGCCCCCGTGATCATTGTCGCTTTCTGCTCCGAGCTTCGCGGAGGATTCGTTCGTCCGGGTGAATCATGGCATGCGCATGTCATCTTCAAGAACGAAAAAACAACCGGACATATAGATGCCTTCAACGTCGAAAAGGGCGCAAGACTGATGCTGCCGGTCAACTGACCTTCTCCCGGACGCCCAGGATTTGAACCTCATCACTTCCATGTTACTCTAAAAAAAGAGGAGAAGAGATGCCCTATGACTCGGTACTCCTGAGATGCGCACGTTGCTCTGCGGTCAATCGTGTCCCCGCAGCAAGGCTCATGGAGCGCCCGACGTGTGGGAAATGCAAATCTCCGCTTGAATTTCCGACAGCACCCGTTGACGTTTCAGCAGTTGACTTCGACAGGGAAGTGCTTGGGTCGCCGGGCGTAGTACTTGTTTTTTTCTGGGCCTCCTGGTGCGCGCACTGCCGGGGCATGTTCCCGGTCATCGAGGACGTGGCGAGCCGCAGGGCGGGAATCATCAAGGTCGTGAGGGTAAATACGGAAAAGGAGCCTGTCATTGCAAGAAGGTTCGATGTGGTGTCGGTGCCGAGGCTGACACTTTACCGAAACGGCGAAAAGCTGACAGAATTAAACGGCGCCGTGCAGAAGAGCCAGCTCGAAGAATGGCTTGGCTATTGGACAATGTGGCGATAGGTCCTGATTGACTAAGCCGGGATGCCCGGCTTCAGGCGCCGCCGTCGGTTTGCAAATCGGCGTCCTCATCGCCCGACAGATCGAAGATCTGCTCCTCTGCGGTGTCTGCTGATTCACCCCTCTCGCCGAGTTCGCTAAAGAGAAACGGCTTTGTCGACAGAGGGACCTTCGGGTCCGCGTAGAGTTCCCTGAGATCAGCGGTCTTCATGCCCTTTATGAACGTGAGGACCTCTTGCATCGGGGTAAAGTAGTTCCTTATGAGCGCCAATCTCACACAGTAGCGGAGCGACCATCTTGGATGGGAAGAAATTGTTCTTATGACCTCCGCCCTTGTTGCCGTCCTGTTGATGAGCCTGTAAAGATGCCCTTCTGTCATCACCGGACTTTCGAGGCAGACCCCGATTACCCGGGCGTCACCCTTTTCCATCAGAAGGAGCAGCGTCGCGGCATTCGCCCTCTTCGCAAGCGCGATCTTTACCCCCGCGGGCATGGAAGGTATTTTCTCAGCCAGGGCGAATTCGATCTTCTTC
>JAWOKY010000126.1:0-3911 GCA_033853975.1 Thermodesulfovibrionales bacterium | reverse complement strand
CAATCCGGCATCCGGGGACTTTAAAGCAATGTCACTGGATACCGGCTTTCGCCGGTATGACAGTTGAGATTGCAGGGTCATGGCATGCCATGACCCTGCTCTTGGCGCCCCACGATTTTGCCGCTCTGTCAGTCAAATAAGCTTGCTTATGACTTTATAAATTATTACAATCAGCCAACCTCTTTATTTAAAAACCGAAATATGTTATTTTTTTTAACTTAAGCAAAATTTGACGGTCCCGGAGCTATCTGGCTCTGTCGCGAAAAGAAACCCGGGCGCCACAAGGGCATCGGCCTACGGCGGCATTTGAAGATCGGCAGGGACCGCAGCATCTCAGACGAAAATACGGCAGGAGGAAAGGAGTCTCCGGATGCTTATTATAGGCGAAAAACTGAGCATCATAGCGAAGAGGGTAAGGGAGGCGATGATGAAGAGGGACAAGGGCCCTATTCAGGAGATCGCAACCCGGCAGTGGAAGGAAGGCGCCGGCATAATCGATGCCAATATCGGCCCCGCAGAAGACGGCGGAGAGGAACTGATGCAGTGGATGGTCACGACTATTCAGGAGGTTGTTCCTCTACCGGTATGTCTCGATACGACCAACGCAAGTGCGATTGAGGCAGGACTGAAGATCCACAATAACCAGTGGGGCAGGCCATTGATTAACTCCACATCGAATGATCCCGAGAGATTTCCTATCCTGGAACTCGGAGCAAAATACAAGGCACAGGTCATAGGTCTCACCGTAGGTAAGGGCGGACTTCCCGCCGATGCCGAGGAGAGGGCCGCGATAGCAGCAGACATAATGGCAAGGGCGATGGAATACGGCGTGCCTCTTGAGGACCTGTATCTCGATCCTCTTGTCCTTCAGATAGCGACTTCGCAGGACCATGCTGTCAAGGTGATCGACGCGATAAGGATGTTTCAGGAGATGAACGATCCGCCGATGAAGACCGTCGTCGGCCTGAGCAATATTTCCAACGGATGCCCGAAGCACGTCAGACCTATACTGAACAAGTATTATTTCCTGATGCTCATGAATGCCGGTCTGACTTCGGCGATTGCAGACGCCCGTGAGATGGCCGAGGCGATGGAGGAGAAAAAACTCTTCGATGACGTGATGGCCGGCAAAGAGATCGCCGACGCTGCCAGGATGACGGAGATAAAGAAGACGATAGACGTGATTCTGGGCAATACGCTCTACGCCCATTCATATCTTGAAATGTAAATAGCAGTGTCAGTGATTAGTGTCAGTGTCGGTAACTGACTCATCAAACTCACACTAATCACTTGCACTGACACTGATTGGAGGAGGATATATGGCTTTTACACCAACAAAGGAAACCTATTCGGGGAAAGTATATCCGGTAACCATCGGAACGGGTGACGCTGCTGTCACCTTCGGCGGGGAGAATGTCCTCCCTTTTCATTCCTTTGAAGGAGCGACGCCGAACAGTCCCGTGATAGCATGTGAGATCCAGGATGTGCCGCCGGCCGACTGGCCCGAAAACGTGAGGAAGCCTTTCGAGGCCGTCTCAGACGATCCGGTCAAATGGGCGAAATATTGCCAGGACGAACTGAAGGCGAAGGTGATCGCGCTGAGGCTTATCGGTACCCATCCGGACAGGGAAAACCGCTCGCCGGAAGATGCCGCCAAAACGGTAAAGGACGTGCTTGATGCGATCAACGTTCCGCTCATCATCCTCGGCAGCAACCACCCCGAAAAGGACTCTTCGGTCCTCGTCGCGGCTGCTGAGGCGGCCAAGGACAAAAACTGCGTGATAGGCAAGGCCCAGGAGGCGAACTACAAGACGATCGCCGCAGCGGCCATGGCCAATAACCATAAGCTTATCGCAATGTCAGAGCTCGACATCAACCTCTCGAAGCAGCTCAACATCCTGATCACCCAGATGGGCTTCGAAAAAGAGCGGCTGATCACCGACCCGATGTGCTCTGCCCTCGGGTACGGCCTGGAATATACATACTCTGTCATGGAGAGGATAAGGCTCGCGGCACTTACACAGAATGACGCGACGATGCAGCCGCCGATGCTCGGAGACGTCGGCATGTATGTATGGAAGGTGAAGGAGACCCAGGCACCTGAGGCTGACCTGCCGCAGTGGGGCGCCACGGAGGAGAGGGGAATCGCCTGGGAGGCGATGACCGCGGCCGCGCTCCTGACTGCAGGCGCAGAGCTGTTGATCATGAGGCACCCCAAGGCGATAGAAGCGGTCCAGAAGACGATCGAGGAATTAATATAAAAATGTTATGCGTAATCCGTAACGCGTGACGAAAGTGTGACGTTCACATTCAGGCACACGATTTACGGATCACGAAAAAACCGGAGGTTTTGACATGGCTTTATCAGGCGTTGAGATATTCAAACTCTTACCGAAGACGAACTGCAAGAAGTGCGGGCATCCCACGTGCCTTGCCTTTGCCATGAAGCTTGCCCAGAGGCAGGCATCCCTTGATTCATGTCCGGATGTGTCCGAGGAGGCCAAAAAGATTCTCGGCGAGGCGTCAGCTCCACCGGTCAGGCCGATCACCCTGGGCGCCGGAGATAAGGCTGTGAAGATGGGAGAGGAGACGGTCCTCTTCAGGCACGACAAGAAATTCGTGAACCCCTGCGCCCTTGCTGTCGAGATAAAGGATACGCTTTCTGAAGACGAGATGGCGAAGACCGCCGAACAGGTGGCGAATTCCGAGATAGACAGGGTGGGCCAGAAGCTCAGGGTCGACGCGATTGTGCTGACGAACGTATCGGGAGACGCGGCAAAGCTCGAAGCCGCGGCAAAGACGGTCGCGGCCAAGGCACCTGCTGTCCCTGTCATCATAAATACCGGCGATCCCGGCGCGGCTGAGGCAGCCATGAAGGTCTATGCCGGCAAGAAGCCGATCCTCTACGGTGCAAACGCCTCGAACCTCGATGCGATGGCTAATATCGCAAAGGCAAACAAGGCGATTCTGGGCATAGCCGCAAACGGCATCGACGAACTCGCGGGCCTTACCGAAAAGGCCAAGGCACTCGGCGTCGAGGACCTGGTCATCGACTCCGGGGCGAGGAAGGCCAAGGACATCCTCGAACACAACACCCTCATCAGAAGGGCAGCGGTGAAAAAGAACTTCAAGCCCCTCGGTTTCCCGATCATCAACTTCATGCAGAGGGAAGACAGCCTTCACGAGGCGCTCGTTGCGGTTACAGGCGTTACAAAATATGCCTCGATCCTTGTTGTCAGCAGCATAGAGAAATGGAAGAACCTCGCCCTGTTCACCCTCAGGCAGAATATCTATACAGACCCGCAGGTGCCGATGCAGGTCGAACAGAAGGTGTACAACATAGGCGACCCGAAGCCCGAATCGCCGCTGTTTATCACGACCAATTTTTCGCTCACCTACTTCATAGTCTCGGGGGAGATAGAAAACAGCAAGGTGGCCAGCAGACTCGCGGTTATGGACTGCGAGGGGCTTTCGGTCCTGACGGCATGGGCGGCCGGAAAGTTCACCGCATCGAAAATCGCCCAGTTCATCCAGGAAAGCGGTGTCGAAAAGGAGATCGCCCAGAAGGAGCTGATCATTCCCGGTTATGTCGCGATCCTCAGCGGTGCGATTGAAGACAAACTGCCGGGCTGGAAGATCACCGTCGGCCCCCGCGAGGCGAATGCATTGCCGGCCTTCCTGAAAACGCGGGTTGCATGACGCTTCGGCGGCTGGCGAAAGAGAAAAGGTTGATTTTATATAGTGTAAAATTGAAAAATAGAACAGTGGTAAGTTAGGATGGACGATTCTCACTTCAGAATTCTCTGTCCATAATCGGAGGAGGTCAGGATGTCAAAGTTGATAGCCACGGCGGCTATAAGAGGATCGCATAACCTCGTAAAACGTGCGGATGAAATGCTGCAGAAGGTGAC
>JAWOKY010000125.1:0-11006 GCA_033853975.1 Thermodesulfovibrionales bacterium | reverse complement strand
TTCATGAGCGGCCGGCGATACAGCCGGCACTTTTTCCTGTGCTCTGTCATGAACCGCCTTTGACGCCTCACCATTGCCCGCTTTATCCTGCGCCAATGCCTTCGGTCGTTCGACGGCGGTGCCGCCCTCATCTACAGGCGCCGCCGGTGCATCCCGGTGCGCTGTATTTTCACTTGCCGTTGGCAAGACCCTGGCAGGGGCAGCTGCCTCTTTCCCGGAAGGGAGGCCCTTTTCTTTATCGTCGTGATTTCCAGCGATGGCCGGCGTATCGGGAGAAATCTCCTTAATGGTTTGAGCAGCCACGGCTGACGGTCCGCTTGGCACGGCCGATGAATTAACCTGTTCGGCAGGTGTCGTCGGGGGCGCGGAGGTCTTCTGCCCGGCCGAGAGGTCCTTGTCGTTATTGTCTCCTTTTTCGGTTTCAGCTTTCTCAAGGGCCGTCTCCTCCGGGACATCAGCCTCTGTCTTCACTTCACCGGAATGCGCTTCTTCGGCAGAAGTTGGGGATGTAATTTTTTCGGAGGGTTTTTCGATTTTTTCGACTGCTGTCTCTTCCTGCCGTTTCGCCCTCTTTTCAGTGCCCGCCGTTTTGCGTTCACGAACCTTGCCGACAGATGAGCGGTTCTTGTTATAAGGCGTGATGCCTGGCGCAGCCTCTTTTCCGCCGTTCAGGAAGACGAGATAGCCGATGAAAGACGCGGGGCCTGCGCTTCCGCCGTATATCGGCAGCATAAGGATAAGACATACGGCCACTGTATGCATAAGCACTGAATAGATGACCGGAAAGGATATGTTTTCAGACTTCATACGCACGGGGCAGCATCGCAATCCTCGAGTCTGGCAACTGTCGAGCGATGGACAGTCGTGGCGGCAGCCCCGAATAAACTTCCTGTCCGGCCGGCGAGATGTAAACATGGCTCTTCCCCATCATACCACGGTCTGCCTCTTCGGGCTATGGGCCGGCAGCAAAGGCATTCCCTTGGGGTCGGGGGTCACATTCAGCCTAAACGGCAGCGTCGTGCCATATTTTTCTAAGAGCCCGGCGTATTCCGGGATGTCTCTCACAAAAATATTCGCCACCCTGTCTGAATAGATGAGCTTCCAGTCTTTTCTCTGGAGGAGAAAACGGGAGAGCGCCGAGGCATTATCGTACATGACCATTTTGATGTCGTACTTTCTGAGCACCTCGTCCCACCCTTCCTCCAGCCTGGTCACCTTGTAGTATTCCTTCATCCTTGCCGTTCCGTACATGTCCGAACGCCCGTCGAAGAAGACCTTGTACATGTCTGAAGCGGCATAGATTACGTAGTCTCCGAATTCGTCGTTATTGAACATATTCCCCCTGATGCGCTCCCTTTTCAGAAATTCGACCGCGTCTACGGGCTTGATCTTCTCATCGAAGTGGAACCTGATCGTCCCGTTGAGGGCCAGTATGGCCACGAGGACGCAGGCAGCAAGGGGCCACAGATATCCTTCGGCAGAGACATCGACTGAACCTATCCTCTCCGCCCTCGTTCTGAGAAAGGAGAAGATTTTTCCGCGCGATTCATCAAGCATCGGCGATATCTGGCTGACGAGGACCGGCGTCATTATAATCGCAAAGAGGGGGATGTACCTGGCGGAATAAAGCGCCATGCTCGTAAAGAGAAGGACGAGAACCAATTCGACAAAATTCAATCTTCTCGCTGAAAGCGCCAGGGTGCCGATCATCAGATAGAGCAGATACTTGAAAGGCATCGGTTCATGAAAATTCGGGGAGAGGAATTCAACTACATTATCCATGAGAAACCTGTTTGAGGTCACATTGAAGGGAAAAAGCAGAATGTGATAGCCATGCGGGTTGACGAGGGAGACAAGGAGACAGGACGCGAACACTCCGCCAAGCAGCACCGCCTTCCTCCGGTATTGCGTCTTCTCATCATTTTTCGAGAAAACGAATTTCGTCAGATTATCGAAAAGGTAAATCCCCGTCAGGACAAGACCGATTATGAATCCGCCGTGAAGGTTCACCCAAAAAAGCATAAGCAGGGGGAGGAAATAGAGATAGTTTCTGTTTCTATACTGAAATTCATCGAGCAGGGTATACCAGACGACGAGCAGAAGAAGCGAGAAAATGTGAGGTCTGGCAAGCCAGTGTATCTCCGACGACGTAATAACAAGCAGAATGACGATGATCTCTGCGAGGATATTTCCCCCGTTTTTCCGGACGATCCTGAATAGAAGATAATAAGTGAAGGCGATCACGTAAGTAAAAAAAAGCACGATCCCCGTAAGGCCAAACGCCCTGTGCACCAGCGCCATGATCACTTCCGAGAGCCATTCGTGGGCAGTCCAGGGGATGGGCGGGGTTATGAATGAATAGATGTCGTGCCGGGGGACGGAAAAAGTGCGCATGATGTATTCCCCCGTCCTGATGTGATACCCGGTATCGCAATCTGCAAGGAGGTCCATGCCGGCACGGAAGGCCAGGAACGCAACGACGCAAACCAGAAGGACATCCGCGATGGAAGGGATAAGAAAGGAGTATTTCTTCATCGGCCTATTCATCGCTCTTTCCTCTTACCCAAGAATTCCGCAGGCGTCGCCTCACTTCATGGTTATCATATAATGTACCAATTACGGCCAGCATCAATAAAGAGATGATGGAGATGATCGCCGCATCTCGTCTGAGAGGCGTATCAGTGAACCGCAGCAGGACCTCATGCCCGCCGGCCGGAACATCGACGAGCATCGCCCCTGTCCCCTTCTCGATCCCTATCGGTATCGGACGATGATCGACGGAAGCCTCCCACCCCGGGAAATAGAAGGTCGACAGACGCAGGACCGCCGGGGTCGAAGCGTAGACGCCGATCTTTCTCTCCCCGGATTTCCAGTAGATCACGCCACAGGCTGCCGTTCCCGCCACTGTCGAAACCTTTTTGACCGGGTGCTCAGACATGATCCTGTCCCGATCAGTCACCCATAAAGGGGTATACTCTCTCACGCTGATCACCCTGCGTAGGAGAGAATCCGGCAGCAGTGCGCTGGTCACAACGAAGTACAGTGAAACAGCAGCAAAAAAAACGAAAAAACCGATGATCGTCGCATTCTTCAAGTTGACCGAGGGCTGAGCCCGTGCCCCATCTGCAGAAAAAACTGAACCGACCATAAAACACAGCGAGACCTCCAGAATGGATAACCAGCGCCAGGGGAACTGAATCATCGGCAGTTTCGGAATCACTGCCCACGCCGCCCTCGACAGCGGCATGGTCAATAAGAGGGCACCGACAAACAGGAGAGCAAAGAAACTCCTGTCCCTTGATTTTGTCTTTTCGGGCCCCCTCCACGCAAAAGACATGATCAGGAGAAAAAGCAGAAGATCTACGATGGCAAAAATGCGCATCTCCAGCTGAAAGCCGTGCAGTGAAGGGATATCCGTTATGGAGAGAAAATTCTTCCTGTAATCTCCGATGATGCAGGTCCTGATATAGTCTATGTTGACGTATTTCTCTTCGAAAGCGGCAGGCATTAGATAGATCGCCGACAGACCGATGCCGAGGAGAAGCGAAATGACGACTCCCGGAAGTCTCTTCCAGTTTGCGCCGGATCTCAGGAACCGGTGAGCGAGGAACAGGCAGATCACGATGGTAAACATATAGGCGGACACGAGGTGGGTCAAAATAAGGCCAGCGTATGACAGACCAAGCCCGATAAATGCCGTTTTCCGCGGGTGTTCGGACAGGACGCTCAGGAAAAGGGCGATGAGCGGGAACCACACAAAGGCGAAGAGCTCAGCGTATCCGCCCCGCTCATAAAGAACGAGAAGATGAAATGGGACGATCTCGTAAAAAATTGCCGCAGGAAGACCGGCGGCCTTGCCGAAGATCCGGGAGGCGGCAATAAACATCGTTACTCCCGAAAGGAAAAAGGCCAACCACGCCGCCGTGGTCACCGCGGGGATGAGGGGCAGCGAGAGATGCCTCAACGCGGATGTTATGGCATAGCTCAGAGGAGCATAGAAAACAAAATTGGGACTGCCATAGCCATTATTTGTGTCGGCTATCCATCGGGGGTACCAGAGACCTTCCCGCAGAGACCTGTCGAACTGGTCGGATTGGAAAATGTGGAAGATGATATCATGGCTGTCAGGAAGAGATTGCCCGAGAAACAGAGGGAGGGTGATGTAAAAAGCTACAAGGGCAAAAAGCGCCAGGAGGGATACCGACAAATGCCTGTCCCTCGTTTCGGGGTAGGTCACTACCGGATCATTCATCAACCGCACCCCTTGCGCCGTCAGGCACCGAATGTCGCCCGTCTTCCCTTTCCACCCGGTAGAGCACGGAGATCCCGCTATCGCACACTTCCCGGCCTATGTCCCCAAGTTCCCTTTTCAGCCTGGAGTTGTCGCCGATGAGAAGAACATAATCATAGGTGTTTCGCATCTTCTCCCAGAAGACAGGAGGCTCATCATACGCCGCAGCATATCCCCACAAACCGGAAGGAGCAAAGAGGCTCGACCGGAATTTCAGAGGCTGCTCACGCCCTGCAAACAGGTAAGGGACCACAATCTTTTTTCTCAGAACCTCATATCCCCAAACATGCGTATACGGGTTGATGTTCGATTCGTCCATTGAGCAGACGGGAAGAAGAACCGACCCGTCATCCACTTTATCCATGCACTCCAGGATCTTCGGAAAATTGCCCTGAAACGCCGAATAATATGAAAAAGACCCGTACGCCTTTATTGACAAGACAATGATAAAAAGCATGACTGGGACGGCCCTGCTGGCTTGCCGGCTGCGCCCGAAAGAGACAAGCAGCATCAGCAATACGAAGGGGAGTGCTCTCGCATCGATCAGGGTGCCTGAGACGCCGCTGAAGGGCAGAGCCAGATACAGCAAGAAGAAGAATATTCCCAGTAAAGCCAGCTTTCTGTTGACCACCGGCGATACCGCCGCATACCAGAGAAGACCCACGATGAAGAGTGCGAGGATGATCATCCCCGTGCCATAATCGAGGTAATTTACCGGATAAGAGAAAAAATAAAGCGGCAGGAGATGAAGCTTGTAATCCAGTCCGTTCGGGTAATTGCGGAAGGAAAATACATTACCCGAAAGGTAGGCAAGGACTACCGTCGTACACACAAGAGCAATAACGAGGAGAATCCTTTTCCTCTTCACGCGTGACATGGCGGCATATGACAGCAGCGTAACGGCAAGCATGAAAAAGGAAAAGAGATGGCTCAGGTAGACCATAACGGCGAGTGCGACAAGGATTGAACCATAAAGAAGCCTGCCGGTCTTTTCGTATCTCATGAAAATGACAAGAGACAAAACAAAAAATGGGATGCTAAAGATGAAATTCAAGAGAGCCATATTGAAAAAGAGCCCGTAAAGGGCGGGCAGGAAACCGAGGAGCACAATCTCCCTATCTGCGCCGGTCTCTTCCGCCAGCAGCAGCACCGACAGGATCGAAAGCAGCACGTAGAGGCTCAGGAAAAGCCGGCCTGCGGCCTCAGCACTCATAAACGGAAGAAGCTTCACCGTGAAGAGGTCGAAAACAATATCCGGGATCGGAAGATATCCGTTGAAATAGTCTACGAAGAAATATTTCCTGTAAAAGGCGCTGGCGCCGTAGGCCTTCAGAATCGATATGCGTGCGATGTGGTTCGGAAAATCCGTAAGTGGAAGAGCATCGCATGTCCAGACATAATAAAGGGGCAGCAATCCCGCAAAAACCAAAACCAGAAGAGGCAAAGGATTCCTTCGGGAAGAATCAGACAAATGCTACCTCATCTCCTATTTTTGCAGGTATTTTATCGAGGGTCCCTGACGGCAATTCGAGAACTCCCGCCGCTCTGTAATAAAACGGTGTAATCCTGTTCGGTGGAAGCTTCCGCCTGACTGCCACAATCCGCTTGCGCCTGTCGAAGAAGACCACATCTATCCTGAACTGCATGCCGAATGTATGTATCCCTTTGCAGGGTTCAATAAGCATGCCGTCTCCTTCCGCCATTTTCTTCTTCCCGAGCAGGCCCTTCATGCGCGCCATAAGGCTGCGCGCGGCAGTTACGTTGCCAGCTATCTCCTGTCCCGTGGTAAGATTAACCGCTCTCATAAATCTACTGGTGCTGCTTTACAAAAGTCGCCCCTCCGTTTTCAGGAGGGGCAACTTTCATGAAACCTTTCGGGTAAAAAAACATTCAGCCCTTTTTTGTTCCCAGTCTCGCAAAGATAAGTGCCAGTTCAACTGCGATCACGAGAAGAATAACGGTATCTACGCTCCACGTCATACGTTCACCTCCCTTTTTTTGTTCTACTGACTGATCCAAAGCCGCTCCTTACAAGACCTCACGCTACATGGTCTTCACAAACTTTGCTATTTTGATCAGCGCAGGCAACAGCATGACCACAAACAGAGCGGGAAGAATAAAAAATACAAGCGGAAACACCAGTTTGATTGTGGTCTTGGCAGCCTCCTCCTGCGCCTTCTGCATCCTTATGGTTCTGAGCGTATCGGAAAATACCCTCAGTGACTGGGCAAGGCTCGTGCCGAGCCTTTCCGTCTGTATGAGCATGGCGGAGAACGCCTTGAGGTCTTCCACCATCGTCCGCTCCCCCATGTCTCTGAGGGCCTCCAATCTCGCCTTTCCTGCACGCACCTCCTGGAGCACGATTTTCATTTCATCGACAAGCGGACTCTTCTTCAAATTCGGGTCTTCGCAGACCTTGATCATTGCGGCATCCATGCTGAGTCCCGCCTCCACGCAGACGGTCATGAGGTCGAGGACCTCCGGGAGATCATGGAAGATCTGGAGCTGCCGTTGCTTGACCCTCCGCGAAAGCCAGAAACTCGGAAGGATGAAGCCTGCTATGGCAAGGGCCGCCGTACAAAGGAGCTTCATGCTGTTGTCTTCTTCAAATGGGATGCCGTAGAAAACCAGATAGATAACGGGCAGAGCAACAGCCAGCAATATCTTGGTTCCCATGAAAACCGCCAGCCTCTGCCTCTTTATGCCCGCGGCGATCAGCATCCTCATGTACTTCCCGTATTCTTCAGGCCTCAGAGGGATGTTTGCCCCCAGACGCCCAAGAAATTTCTGTCCCATCGTGGGAGGCTGTTCGAAGATCGATATCTCGCCTGTTGCAGGGACGAGTTTTTCAAGCCGCTCCTCCAGGACAGTCTTCTTCGGCACCAGCAGATACAGGATAACCCCCAGGAGAGAGGCAACACCCACAAACACAAGCACTATGATAATTGTCAGAGGCATATACCCTCCTTGAATACTCTGTGATCTTCCTCGACCGTAAGCCGCATTTTCACTGTCTTCATTTGCCTCACGGTTAAATCCTTATATTGATGATCTTCCTGATCATCAGAAAACCTATGACCTGGGAGATAACGGCATAGACAATCCCGTATTTCCCCACCGTGGTTGTAACCAGTTCTTCCATATAGCCAGGCGTTGTCAAATAGAAAAAAAGGGCCATAAGAGGAGGAACCGCAACCAGGATGTAACCCGACAGCCTTGCCTGTGCGGAATATACCCTGACCTGTCGCCTGATCTTCAGCCTCTCCCTTATCGTCGCGGCAAGCCTCTCGAGACTCTCGGCGATATTGCCTCCCACTTCCCTGTGGACATTGACCGCGGTAACGAAGAGTTGAAGGTCGGCGCTCGGCATACGCTCCAGCATCTGGCCGAGGGCGTCTTTGATCGTGAGTCCCAGTGTCTGCTCTTCATAGGCAGTCTTGAAGAGGGTGGATACCGGGTCCGACATCTCATTCCCTACCATAAGGATTGCAGACGAAAGGGAATGCCCTACCTTTAGGGAACGTGCGATCATATCGAGCGCATTGGGAAACTGCTCCGTAAACTTCACCAGCCTGGCCTTCTTTTTTGAAGACAGATAAATAAACGGGGCGATCGCGCCAATAATAAAAAAGATGATCGCCAGGATCAGGCCTCTTCCCAGGGCAAGGCCCACGCCCAAGAAGACGACCGCGGCAACGATGACGATGAGCATAAAGATCTTTACGTCCACCTTCAGCCCGGCAATGTCAATCATCTTCTCAAGACGGTTGACCGGTCCGATTTTGTACAACTGCCTGTCAAGGGGTGACATTTCCCGCACGATTTCGCCGGCCAGATCTTCGGAAATCCTCTGATCGCCTTTCATAGCCAGCCTTCTGAGCCGCTTCTTGAGCTCGTAGGACGGAGACTCCTTGACGACTCCATAGGTCATAACGAGTGCGATGACCGCAAGCATCACCGCCACGAAGAAGAGAATTATGATCAGAGGTAGTATCATGACGGCACTCCTTCAAATATATGCATTGGCAGATCTATCCCCGATACCTTGAATTTTTCCATGAATCTCGGCCTCACACCTGTAGGCACATACTCTCCCAACACCCTTCCGTCCGGGGCAATGCCCTTTCTTTTGTATACGTATATGTCCTGCATGACAACCGTATTCCCTTCCATGCCGGTGATCTCGGATATGCTCACAACTTTTCTGGAACCGTCCGAGAACCTTGTCAACTGCAAAACTACATGGATTGCAGAGGAGATCTGCTCCCTGATCGCCCTTTCCGGAAGGTCGAGTCCTGCCATGAGGACCATCGTCTCAAGCCTTGCAAGGGCGTCTCTTGTTGAATTGGCGTGAATGGTGGAAAGCGAGCCGTCGTGGCCCGTATTCATCGCCTGAAGCATGTCCAGCGCCTCGCCGCCCCTCACCTCTCCGACGATGATCCTGTCGGGCCTCATCCTGAGGGCGTTCCTTACAAGGTCGCGCTGAGTAACTTCGCCCTTCCCTTCTATGTTGGGCGGACGTGTTTCGAGCCTTACGACATGATCCTGCTTGAGCTGGAGCTCCGCCGAATCCTCGATTGTAATTACCCTTTCGTCATGCGAGACTGATTCCGAAAGAATATTCAGAAGCGTGGTTTTTCCGGTGCCGGTACCGCCCGAAATAAGAATATTGTGTCTCGTCTTGACGCACCCCTCAAGCAGCAGCGCCATGTTCTGGTTCAACGTGCCGAAGGCCAGGATATCCGGCATCTTGAGGGGGTCCACTCCGAACCTTCGTATGGAAAGCACCGGGCCGTCCAGGGCAAGCGGGGGGATGATGACATTGACCCTCGATCCGTCCGGAAGCCGCGCGTCCACGTAAGGGACCGATTCATCGACCCGGCGTCCCACCTTGGAAACGATTCTGTCGATGATCTGGAGAAGATGGTTGTCATCTCTGAAAATGATATCGGCCTTCTGCAGCTTTCCGAATTTCTCGACATACACCTGGTTATACTTATTGACGAGGATATCGGATATTTCCGGGATCGAAAGAAGCGGTTCGAGCGGGCCAAGACCGAATGTCTCGTGCTGGATATCGACGATCAGGCTCTCCTTTTCCGCCTGGCTGAGGGGTGTGCCTTCCTCGGCGATCAGGGACTCGACAGCCCTTCCTATCTCCTTCATAAAGATGTCTCTGTCGATGAAATCGATATTCGACAGATCCAGCCTCTCTATCAGCCTCCTGTGTATCCTCGCTTTCAGACTCTGATATGCATCCAGTTTTGAGGTCTTAACATCTTTTGCTGCCATGGGCCCCCCTATCTCATTTAATGCTGTTAATTGTTGTACTGGCCAGGTCCCTGATAGAAAGATTCAACCGAGACCTGGGATCGAATGCATTGATGGTCACACCCTTGTTCAGGCAGGCCATAGCGGTGTCGTAGTCATTCGGAACGCTCCAGAAGATAGGTCTGTCGAGGATCTTCTCCGCGTCTTCCGGCTTGATGTCGTCTTTTTTCAGCCGCCTGTTTACGAGAAGCCTTATCTTCTCTTTCACGTTCCCGGTATTGTCCAGGTAGTTCAAATATCTCTGCATGTTCCTTATGCCCGGCAGGCTCATGATAAATACCATGAAGAGGATGTTCGACATGTCGATCACCGTCTTTGTCCTTTCGTTAAAGGCAGGCTCCGTATCTAAAATAATATAGGAGAACATCGTCTTCAGAAGACTCAACACCTTCCTGACGTCTTCTGCGGAGATGGAGACCGCCTCCTCGACCCTTTGCGGATCGGCCAGCACATAGATCCCGGATTCATGCTTGGTGATTACACTCTGAAGGAAACTTCTGTCAAGTTTGCCTATGTTCGCCGTAACATCGCTCATCGTGTAGGCCGCCCTGAGGTTCAGGAAGGTGGTCACGTCGCCGGCATTAAGGTCCAGTTCGACAAGTATGGTCGGCTTATTGGTAAGTTCGCGAATATGCGCAGCCAGATTGATGGCTATCGTCGTGACTCCGACTCCGCCCTTCGGGCTGAAAAGGGTGATGATTTTTCCTTCGTCGGCCTCCGGCGTCTTTACGAGCCACAGCCTGCCGAGCTTCTGAAGCGCGGATGCAAGATCGAGCTCCGAAAGCGGCTTCAGGAGATATTCTGTCACTCCTGCCCTCATGAACCTGAGGATCGTTTCGGCGGACCTGTCCTCGCAGATGGTGAATATGGAGACCCTTGGAAACCTGCTCAGGATCGTCTTTATCCGGTCGAGGGCAACATCATATTCGCCGTCGTCGACGGACATGATGACAACCATCGGCCTTTTTTTGTGGACGAGCTCGAAGCCCGCCTCAAAGGTTGTCGTTGCACCTTCGACACTCGCCTGCTCGCCGAGGTTCTTGATGTATTTCACCGTCTTGTTCAGCGACTCGGTGTTGCTGTCTATGATTACTGCCGTTATACCCTGAGCCATATTCCTCCCGAAGAAATTGTTATCATCACTCCATGATCATCCTATCTCGAACGCCCGGTCATTTTACCAATGACGCCTTAAGGCCGGGTGTTAAATCACTGTGGGCACAATCGACACACTGAATGCCGTCAATAGCAAGATAATTAGTTCCGTTGCTGCCATATTTCGCCTTATACAGGGCTCCATAGTAATCCTTGCAGGCGTCAACAGGACTTGTTGGCGCACTATACGGCGCGCACGGGGAGACGCTCGCAGAACTGCCGCAGGCAG
>JAWOKY010000124.1:0-8179 GCA_033853975.1 Thermodesulfovibrionales bacterium | reverse complement strand
CGGGATCGTTGTTCACCACATCGGCGACTGAATTGATCAGCTTTATGATCAGCTTCGCCATGAAGTAGCCCGGCGCGGCCTTGCCACCGAAAAGGAACGTTCTCGGGATAATCTTCATGTTCGGATTTTTCTTTATCCTGTTATACAGAGTGATAATGTGCAGCACGTTCAGGTGCTGCCGCTTGTACTCATGTATCCGCTTTACCTGGACATCAAAGAGCGTATCAGGATCTGTGACGATTCCCGTCCTTTCCACGATGAGCGAAGCCAGTCTGCTCTTGTTGCCGAGTTTGATCTTTCCCCAGTCTTCACGGAAGACAGGATCATCCGCAAAGGACTCTATCTTTCTGATCTCGTCTTCAAAATGTTTGATCCACCCGTCGCCGATTGTCCTGGTGAGCAGCCCGGCGAGGCCGGGATTGCTCAGGGCCACCCAGCGTCTCGGCGTCACGCCGTTTGTTACGTTTACGAAGCGGTCGGGGTACATGTCGCACATATCTTTCAGGACCGTCCTTGCAAGAAGATCGGAGTGGAGGGCCGCCACCCCGTTGATCCGGTGACTTCCCACGGAAGCAAGGTTCGCCATACGAACGTATTTTTCACCGCTTTCGTCAATAAGCGAAAGACGGGAGACCATTCCGTCGTCACCCGGAAATCTGAGGCGGACTTCATCGAGAAATCTGCGGTTGATCTCATAGACGATCTCGGTGTGCCTCGGCAGCGTGTGGCCGAAAAGCGGCAGGGGCCATTTCTCAAGCGCTTCCGGCAGGAGCGTGTGATTGGTATACGCCATCGTTTGCCGTGTTATATTCCACGCGCTGTCCCAGTCCATCATATGCTCGTCCACAAGAAGACGCATCAGTTCTGCGACGGCGATGGAGGGATGGGTATCGTTCAGTTGCACGGCAAAGCTCTTATGAAACGTCTCTAGGCTCTTTCCCCGCAGGCGCTGTATATTGATCATGTCCTGAAGCGAGCACGAAACGAAGAAGTACTGCTGGGCGAGGCGGAGGGTTTTTCCTATTTCCGGTTCGTCGTTGGGGTAGAGGACCTTGCTCACAGTCTCCGAAATCACCTTCTCGTTGACCGCCTTGTAATAATCGCCAACATTGAAGGCCTGAAAGTCGAATGACTCCACAGCCTCCGATTTCCAGAGCCTGAGCAGGTCCACAAAATCAGTGCGGTAGGCCGAAACGGCCGTGTCGTATGCAATTCCCCTGACAACGCGGTTGGGGACCCAGCGGACCCTGAGACGGCCCTCTCCGTCCTGGAAGTCCTCCGTATGTCCGCCGAACTTCACCTCGTAGGCGATTTCCGGCCGGCAGATCTCCCACGGGTTCCCCAGGCGAAGCCACTTGTCCGTCTTTTCGACCTGCCATCCGTCACGGATCTCCTGGTCGAAGATGCCGAATTCGTATCGGATACCGTATCCGACCGCCGGGACATCCAGCGAAGCGAGTGAGTCCATGTAGCAGGCGGCAAGCCTGCCCAGGCCGCCATTACCGAGCCCCGGCTCTTCTTCCTGGTCGAGCAGGTCGTCCAGCTTGAGGTCGAGTCCTTTCAGCGCCTCACGGGTCTGCTCGGTGATGCCCAGGTTCAGGAGATTGTTTCCAAGATGAGGCCCCATAAGAAACTCCGCCGAGAGGTAGCTGGCGATCTTTGCGTCCGACCCCTGCAACTCCTGCAGCGCGCGCATGAATTGGGCGAGCATCCTGTCGCGCACGGTGTAGGCAACCGCCATGTACCAGTCATTACGCGTTGCCACTGCGGGAACCCGCCCCTGGACATAGTAAAGATTTTCGAGGATCGCCCGCTTCAATATCTCGGCACTCGTACCGGTCCGTATGTCTTCAGGCGATTTCGGGGGCGATGCGACCTCTGAGGGGCCGATTTCGCTCTTTATGCCCTGCCTTCCTATAACCCGTCTCTTATCATTCTTTTGTAACATCTGTTTTCTCCTTTCATCGCTCCTCTGATTAAGCGGCCATCACGAATTTTCTCTCATGACTATTGGGAATGGGACCCTCCGACACGTCCTCACATCTTGTCGCCCGGCTTCAAGGCTGCATTCATTTCCTTCTCCTCCCCATAAACCATCACATTTGTCATTCGCCATTGGCCGCCTGGACACGAACAGGCTCACCGGCTGTCACCCAGGCCTTCAGAAGCGTGTATGTGACCGCAAGCACAACCGGACCGATAAAGAGCCCCACGATTCCGAATGCAAGGAGGCCGCCAATCACACCCGCGAAGACCATTACGAGGGGCAAGGCCGCTCCCTTCTTGATAAAGAGGGGACGGATGATGTTATCCACTGTAACTGCAAGGATAGAGAAAACGAGCAGGACTGTCCCCCAAAGTGCCTCGCCACTGACGTACAGCCATATCACAGCAGGGACCAGCACAAGCGCAGGACCAATCTGTGCAAGGCAGAGCATGAACATCACCGCGGTGAGGAGTGCCGCAGCAGGCACGCCGGTGACCGCCAGCCCTACGCCGCCCAATGACGCCTGAATGAGCGCTGTCAGGACAATCCCTAGCGCCACGCCCCGGATCGCCTTCGCCCCGAGAAAGGCGACCGCCTCTCCATGCTGCCCGATGAGACGTCGCGCAAAACAGAGGAGCCCCTTGGCCGCGAGTTCTCCTTTGGCGTACATAATCCCCGCTATGATCACGGTCAGCAGGAAATTGAGCAGCATCAGGCCGATGTTTCCGGCCTGTGCCAGGAACCACTGAAGCGCCATCCTGGCATACGGACCAAGTGTAACTGAGCGCTGTTCAGGGGTAAGGGCGGCAAACTCCCGCCACCGGCTGGCGAACCTTCCGCCGACCAGAGGAATGCGGCCAACCCATTCCGGAGGCGGCGACATGGTCAACGCGGCCAGAGATCTGATCCGTGCCGCAATATCCTCCGCGTTATTGAGGATGGTAAGAACGGCCAGCGTCAGCGGTACGAAAACAAGGAGCAGAAGCGCCACCGTCATTACCGCCACCGCCAATCCGCGTCGTCCTGAAAGCCGCCGCTGAAGTTTTATCAGGACGGGCCAGGTGGCAACTACGATCAGAAATGCCCAGACAACGGGAATGAGGAAAGGGCGCAGGATCCAGAAGCTCGCTGCAGCGAGCATGGAGATAAAAAACACCGCAAGCGTCGTATGCGTGATGTCCCTCATCTTTCTTACCCATTCGCCGTGTCTTGTTCACCCCTGTGATCGGCCACCGTCAGTTCATTTTTCCAGCCTCGTAATTTTTGTGCCCTGCAGGCCCAGACCTCCCATGAGTCCCTTCTGGTCAAAGAAAAATGCGTAGATATCCGATTTCAATGTTGTGGTTGACATTGACCTGGCTGCACCGACATCCACAATGACTATGGACGGACCCACGCCGACCTCCCATCCATCACTCTTGTCTATATAATTGCGCGCCGAGTCGGTCATCAGGAACAATGCGTATCCGTACTTCTGAAGTCCTGCCTGCAACCCGTAGGAGGCCTGCACCGTGCTGTAATATCCCGTCGTCTTCCCGCCCTCGAAGAGGGCGCCCTGACCATATTGTCCTCCCACAATGAAGCCGCCCTTCACAATGCCGGGGAAGACAAGGATGCCCTTCGCTTTTTCGCCAAGGGCTCTGGCGGCAGCCGACTTCGCATACAGCTTCTTAAGGGCGCTCGTTGCATCGCGGTTGATCTCTTCCGCCGACGCCGACATGGCGGGGGCAGGACAAACGAACATGCATGTCACAAGAAGTGCCAGCACTCCAGCCGCCGAATGAAAGTATTTCATCGTCGTGTCCTCCCTTCCGTTATCTCTTTTCCGCCGCTTCCACAAGCGGTATATTCCGGGCGAGCTCATAGTACAAAGCAGCCTGGATCTTATTTTCGATCTGGTAATAGCGCGCAGTCTTCACCGGTGACAGGACTTTGCTAAACTTGGGAAGATAGGCCTTTCGGAGCTTAAGCCCCAGGGCCTCGATCGTCATGTACTCGTTGAGCAGCTTTCTTGCAGCATCATCGGTCATCTTTTCATAGGAACCTGCATAATCCCTGATCAATTTCAGAGTACGCATGCGAAGAAGAAAAAGCTCATCCTGATACCGTTCGTAGACAGGCCAGAAGGCCTTGGCTTCAGATTCGCTTAGCTGCATGTTCTGTGCAACCAGAAGCTTCTTGTCGGCACGTATCTTTTCAAGGAAGATCTGCATGTTGTCCGCCTGCCTGTCCTGTGCGATCGCTGTCGTGGCTAAAAGCACGAACGCTGCAAACGCCATAACGAAGACCACTGCCCTGCGCATGTTGCTCATACAATTCCTCCTTTCGTCCTGCAAAGCGTTTGAAAAAGCGTATTTCGTTGAGTTTCTCTCTGAAGCAACAACTTCCATTTGCAGGCTTCCCGATAAGAGCAAGTCCCGCATCGTCATTCATCGGGCCTCTTGACGGAGTCGTTCCGGCACCTAACAATTATTTTTTTGCGCTTTGCGACTCTATTGATTTAGCAAGACTTCTGCCACAGGGACATTGCCTGTTGCCCACCGGCTAAGTCATTTAGGCAAAGGTTTTTTTCCAGCTGGACAAATAAGGAAAGTGCGCGCACGAAATATTATTTGCCGATATTTCGGCAAGCCTGCCGATATTTCGGCAAAGCAGATTTATCAAACTCCCTCCACAAAAAAAGGTAATGGCTGCGTTCAACCGCCACGAACCAGGGCCGCCTATGTATGCGTCAGCTTTTTGATACAGGGTACGGTATGGCGGTCAAAGGCTATCAATGGCAAAAGACGCCGCCAGGTCTTCAGCCGGCGGCCAATACCATTGCCAAATAGGCAGCACTTTACAAAACCATGCTCACTTCATCTCGCAGGCATCAGGAAAAAGAGAATCGAGAAAATCAGATAGACAGTCAGAAGCTGGACGCCCTTGTACCAATGTGTTTTTCCTCCGCTTGCCACGAAGGTGGCGATCAGAATGCTCATGAAGACGAGGGTTATCTCCGCCCGGGTAAAGGCAAGAATGAATGGCTGCGGCGCAGCAAACAGACTCATCAAGACGAGCAGAGGCGCCACAAAAAGAGCTATCTGGACGCTGCTTCCGAGGGCTATTCCTATGGCCAGGTCCATCCGGTCCTTGAGGGCCATCATCACGGCAGAGCCCAGTTCCGCTGCCCCTCCCACCACAGCCAGGACAACGAGGCCGATAAACACTTTCGATACGCCGAGGTCCTCGGATGCCCCCTCTACGGCACCTACCAGAATTTCACTCATCCATGCGGCCAGAACTGATGCGGCAACAAGGAGGCCGACCGCCTTGCCTATGCTCCATCGGGGCACCTCCTCTTCTGCATGCTTATCCCGGGCGAAAAAGTCCGGATGTGTCTTGATCATAAAAAGAAGGCTCATGGCATAGCTCAGCAGGAGGATGACGGCGATACCGCTGTTCAGATAGCGTTCGTGAAGGAGGGACTCTTCTGTCACGAGCGTATGATACCCGCCCGGCACCATCATGCTGATTACTGCGAGCATCATCATGCTTGCCTGCATCCCTGCCGCACTGCGATTGAAATCCTGTGTGTGATAACGGAGTCCTCCGAGGAGAAAGGCCAGTCCCAGACCGAGGAGAAGATTGGCCAGAATCGCTCCGACGAGCGAGGCGAGTACCATAGCGGTGAAACCCGACCTGAGGGCGACGAAGGAGATGATCAGTTCGGGGGCATTGCCAAAGGTTGCGTTGAGCAGCCCTCCCACCGCATCCCCGGTGCGGAGCGCAATCTGTTCTGTTGACTGCACAATGAGGCTTGCGACCGGAACGATCGCAAGGGCTGCGCAGAGAAAGACGAGGACCGGCTTGTCCGGCGCCGTATGTTCCATGACAAGGGTAAATGGAATAAAGACCAGAAGCCAGTTCATTGAAGGTTTAAAGATCTTTGTCATGATGTGTCTGTCCTTTCCCTGAGCGACTCGTTTCCATTTGCAGGGTAACCAGCCGGGCGATCAGGATCGCCGGGTAGAGCTGTCCGATGAGCGCTTCGAACATGACTAGGGAGCGGGCAACCGGGTGGATCGCCGTGATGTCCCCAAAACCGGTCGTTGTCAGCGCAACCATGCTGAAATAGAAGAATGCCCCAGCACGCTCGGGACCGGCCTTTGCAACCCACGCAGGCAGTTGAAAAGACCCGGGGGCAAGATACGAAATGAGTGCGTAGCCGTAAGCAAAGAGGATCGCGATCAGAAGATACGCGGCAACCGCGCCGCGCACACGGTGGCCTGTCACGGGGCCCTCCCTGTACACCTGCCAGAGCACGACAATAATCATTCCTATCACAGACAGCATCGAGAGAAGGGCGTCCCACTGAAGCATTTCCGAAACTCCGAAGAGAGCACGCGACAGTCGCACCGCAATCGCGCCGGCGACAAAGACCCCCGAAATCGCCTGTAAAATCCTGTGGCGGGCCATCGCAAGCAGTCCCGCGAGGAGCAGGGAAGAAAATGCAAGACTGCCCAGCAGCCCTAATGCGTACCCGGCCCTGGATGCCGGGATGACAATGAACATCTCGACGATCAGCAGGATGAGAAGCGCGGTAAGGCTGTGCTCTTCATTCCAGAAATGCATAAGACGGTGAACCATCGAAACTGTCCCTTTCTTTTAGGGCAACGGACCATCCGCTCTTTCGGCTCTGCAGCTCCATCCCTGGTCGCCCGCGTCACAGGCAGATCTTCCAGGGCTATTTATACACGCTGCAGGACAACGCTCCCGTTTCCGTAATCTATGATCAGTTTCTTCCCCTCGATCGTGAATGTGGTGTTTTCGACATAGTCCGGCTTGTAGATGATGAGTGTCGACCCTACTATGCGGTATTTTTCGTTCAGAGTCTGGACACCGCCGCTCATATCCGTTTTCTTGGTCACAACGATGCCGTCGGTCCTGAAATGCGCGACGATCGACTTGTAGGACTTCTCCTGCTTCGGCGTGATGCTTACCACCCGCCAGGTAGTGCCCGCCAGCGGCCTTAACTCTTCTTCCCTGGCCACCTGTCTTTTCTGAGCTTCCTTCTTGTCCTTCTCGTTGCCTATGAGGTATCCGACTCCCGCGCCGACGCCTGCCCCTATCAGCGCAGTGGCTCCCCAGGAACCGTGCATGTTGGCCAGCCCCCCGATGAGCGCACCCGCGCCGGCACCGGTGAGCGCACCGGTCTGTGCCTTCGTTGCGCAGCCTGCCCCCAGAGACAGGGCAGAAAGTAATGCGAATATACAGATGCCGCTCGTAATCTTCTTCCGTGTGTTCATTTCACATTTCCTTTCTCCGCCACCGACTTTAATGTCCCGGGCGGCCGGCAGAAAACCCACAGCCACGAACTTCACATCACGCCTATTTCTTTCCCTGACCGGATGATGAACCGGATGGCTGTCCGGCCGCCTCCTGCGGCAGCATTGTCAACTTGTCAGCCTCCACCACCCAGCCTCCGCCCATTGCCTTGTAAAGGTTGCTATTGATGTTGACCTTGGCCTATCTGGCCTTGGTTAAAGGTTTTCCTGCCGCCTTATATGTGAGAAGCAAGACACCTGCCATCGTCAGGACGCAGGTCGCTTGTCAGGCTAAGTCATTTTTGATAAGGATTTTCAGTACAAAGGCGAGATGCTCACAGGACCGGGGTATAACGTTCTTTACCGATATTTCGGCAGATCTGCCGAAATATCGGTAACACGTCCATGTCCCTTCATGAGGCGGCAGGCCGCTCGATTCCCAGTTTCTTCATCTTGGACTGCAGCGTCGTACCCTTGAGACCAAGGATCTCAGCAGCGCCGCCACACCCAGTGACACGCCATGATGTTCTTCCCAGCACGTCCAGGATATGCCTGCGCTCCATCTCATGAAGGCTCAGCTTCGCATGTATGCCATTGCCATTAGCTTTTGGCAGATACACCTCCAGAGTGCTCGTGTCACTGCTAACGATCATGGCTCGTTCGATAACATTCCTGAGTTCCCGGCCATTGCCTGGCCAGCTGTAAGACTTAAGCATGTCCATCGTCTTTTTCGGGATGTTGTCGATACGCCTCCCCATCTTTCTCTCAAATGCTTTCACAAACGACCATACCATCGCGGGAATATCATCCGGGCGTTCACGCAGAGGCGGAATCACGATCGGAAACACATTCAATCTGTAAAATAGATCCTTTCTGAATCTGCCTT
>JAWOKY010000123.1:0-5662 GCA_033853975.1 Thermodesulfovibrionales bacterium | reverse complement strand
TGGTTCTCGCCGACGGAAGCGTGTATCCTTACAAGGGTGAGTTTGTCTTCGCGGACCGCCAGGTTGACGCAAAGACGGGGACCATCAAGGTTGCGGCCCTTTTCAAAAACCCGTCATACATTCTCCGCCCCGGACAATTCGCAAGGATCCGGGCGACCATAAAGATAAGGAAAGGCGCCCTGGTCGTTCCGCAGCGCGCGGTAACGGAACTCCAGGGGAACTATCAGGTGGCGGTGGTCGGCGCGGGCAACAAGGTCGATATCCGGCCGGTGAAGGTCGCCGAGCGCTTTGACTCCCTCTGGGTGATCGAGGCCGGTCTGAAGCCGGGTGAGCGTGTCGTGGCCGAGGGGGTGCAGAAAGTGAGACAGGGCGTTCCTGTTCAGCCAAAGCCTTTCGGCGCTGAAGCTCAGACCAAGCAGGAGGCGACCACGAAGACCGGGCCAAAGCCCGCCGAGCCGGTAACTGCCGGGAAGAAGTAGAGCGTCATGTCCAAATTCTTCATCAACCGTCCGATCGTGGCCATGGTGATCTCGATCCTCATGGTCATTGTGGGTTTCGTGGCCCTGTCGGGTCTTCCCGTGGCGCAATTCCCGGACATCGTCCCGCCCGAGATCCAGGTGAACGCGACATACACCGGAGCGGACGCCATCACTGTGGAGCAGTCCGTTGCCACGCCCATCGAGCAGCAGATGTCCGGAGTGGACAACATGAACTACATGTATTCGATCAATGCCAACAACGGGCAGATGCAGATGAGGGTCAACTTCGACGTAAAAAGCAACCCCAACACCGATCAGATACTTTCCCAGATGCGGGTATCCCAGGCAGAGTCGCAGCTGCCCTCCGATGTGCGCAACTACGGAGTGACGGTACAGAAGTCCACCGCCTCACCCCTCATCATGTTCGCCCTTTATTCTCCCAAAGGGACGTACGACAATATTTTCCTCGCCAATTACGCATACATCAACATCAACGACCAGATGACGCGCGTGCCGGGCATCGCCAGCATCACCATCTTCGGCGCGGGTCAGTATGCGATGCGTATCTGGGTGCGGCCTGACCGTCTCGCCAATCTGAATATCACCATACCGGAGATTGTCAATGCCGTGAATGCGCAGAATACGGTCAATCCCGCGGGTCAGATCGGCGCCGAGCCGGTGCCGAAGGGGCAGGAATTCACCTACGCGGTCAGGGCCCAGGGGCGGCTGCAGAGCGAAGAGGAGTTCGGCAACATCGTGCTCAGGGCCAACCCGGACGGCTCCATCGTCCGTGTCAGGGATGTGGCGCGCATTGAACTGGGGGCGCAGACATACAACATAATCAGCCGCCTCAACGGCAAACCTACGGCGCTTCTTGCCGTCTACCAGCTGCCGGGCTCGAACGCGGTGGAGGCCGCGAACGGGGCAAAAAAGCTCATGGCGGAACTGAAGACACGGTTCCCTGCGGACCTTGACTATGTGGTCGCTCTCGACACCACGCTCGCCGTGACGGAAGGCATAAAGGAAATCGTCCAGACACTCTTTGAGGCGCTCCTCCTCGTCATCATCGTGGTGTTCATCTTTTTGCAAGGCTGGCGCGCGACTCTCATTCCTCTCCTCGCGGTTCCGGTCTCGCTGGTGGGAACCTTTGCGCTCTTCCCCCTCTTCGGGTTTTCGATCAATACACTTTCGCTTTTCGGGCTGGTCCTCGCCATCGGCCTTGTGGTGGACGATGCGATCGTCGTGGTGGAGGCCGTCGAGCACCACATTGAGGCTGGCATGGCGCCGAAGGCGGCGGCGCTGAAGGCCATGCAGGAGGTGTCGGGTCCTGTCGTGGCGATTGCGGTGATTCTCGCTGCCGTATTCATACCCACGGCATTTATCCCCGGTATCACGGGGAGACTTTACCAGCAGTTTGCCGTGACCATTGCGATCTCCGTCATCATCTCCGCCTTCAATGCGCTTTCGCTGAGCCCGGCCCTTGCGGCCCTTCTCCTGAGACCGAAAAAGGAGTCACGGGGACCGCTGGCAGGTTTTTTCCGGTGGTTCAACCGTGTTTTTGGCAACGCGACCAACGGCTACATCAGCACCTGCGGCCACCTGATCCGGAAGAGTCTTGTCAGCCTGATATTTCTTGCCGGCGTGGCAGTGCTTGCGGGTTTCTTCGGCAAGCACATTCCTGCTTCCTTTCTCCCTGAGGAAGACATGGGATATCTGTTCGCGGGGATGCAGCTTCCCAATGCTGCTTCACTTCAGCGCACTGACGAGGTGATGAAGAAGGCTGAGGAGATCATCACGAAAACCCCCGGCGTCAAGTACTGCTCCTCGGTCATCGGCTACAGCATGCTCAGTCAGGTGTCGAATACCTACAGCGGGTTCTTCTTTATCACACTGGAGGAATGGGCAAAGCGGAAGAAGCCTGAGGAGAAGTATGAAGCGATCAAAATGCACCTGAACCGTCAGATGTCAAGGCTTACCGAGGCCATCGCCTTTGCCTTTTCGCCGCCCGCGATCCCGGGCATCGGCACCTCCGGAGGTGTCACCTTTCTCCTGGAAGACCGCGCCGGTAAAGACCTGAGATTTCTCTCCGAGAACCTCCGAAAGTTCCTTGAGGCGGCACGCAAACGGCCCGAACTGGCCGGCCTCACAACGACTTTCTTACCCACGATCCCTCAGGTCTTTGTGGACGTGGACCGCGACAAGGTGCTCAAGCAGGGGGTCAATCTCGCCGATGTGTACAAAACTCTCCAGTGTTTTATGGGCGGCGCCTTTGTGAACTACTTTAACCGTTTCGGCCGTCAGTGGCAGCTTTATGTGCAGGCCGAGGGAGATTACCGCACCCGTGCGGAGAATCTGGGTCAGTTCTACGTGCGGAACAACGACGGCAATATGGTGCCTCTTTCCGCCCTCACTTCAGCCAGGTCGACTTCCGGTCCTGAGTTCACCTTGCGCTACAACCTTTACCGGAGCGCCCAGATAAATGCCGGCGCGGCCCCGGGGTATAGTTCCGCCCAGGCGATGAAGGCGCTGGAAGAGGTCTTCGCGCAGACCATGCCGAGGGAAATGGGCTTCGATTACCTCGGCATGTCATACCAGGAAAAAAAGGCCCAGGAAGGCGTGTCGGCTTCGGTGATCTTCGGCTTCTCCCTGCTCTGCGTTTTCCTCATCCTCGCCGCCCAGTACGAGAGCTGGTCTCTGCCCTTCAGCGTCCTGCTGGGGACGCCCATCGCGGTCTTCGGCGCCTTTGCCGCCCTCTCCATCAGGACCATGGAGAATAATGTCTATGCGCAGATCGGTCTCGTCATGCTCATCGGACTTGCAGCGAAGAACGCAATCCTTATCGTAGAGTTCGCCAAGATGAAATACGAGGAGGGCATGCCTGTGGCTGACGCTGCGCTTGCGGGCGCCCGGCTGCGACTGCGACCGATATTGATGACCAGCTTCGCGTTCATCCTCGGCTGTGTTCCCCTCGCCATTGCCAGTGGCGCAGGCTCCCAGTCACGCCAGGTAATGGGTACGGCGGTGATCGGCGGCATGCTTGCCGCGTCCGCCATTGCCATATTCCTCATTCCCGTGACGTTCTTTGTGGTGGAGAAGCTCGGACTGAAGAGCAGGGAAACCGAACGGGCGGTTAAAGAGGGAGAAGCCGATGAGTAGGGTCCTCTTCTCCTGTCTCGCCGTTGTCCTCCTGTTCGGGTGCATGCTCGGACCGAACTATCAGCGACCCGATGTGGACAGCCCTCAGGCGTGGCGTTTCGGAGACAAAGAGGTGAAGGATGTCGTCAACACCGCATGGTGGGAGCAATTCGGTGATCCTGTTCTGGACCAGCTTGTGCTGACTGCGCTCAGGGAGAACAAGGACATAAAGATCGCTGCGGCCAGGGTTGAGGAATTCATGGGACGCTATGGAGTGACGCGGTCTGCACTCTTTCCCCAGGTCGGAGCGGGGGCTTCCGGCGGAAGACAGAGGGCAAGCGAACAAACAGGGCCTACGCCCCTTGAGGGCAAGGGCGTCAATCCCACGTTCAACAGTTTCGAGGTTGTTCTCAATGCAAGCTGGGAAATAGACTTCTGGGGGAAACTGCGACGCGCGACTGAAGGGGCGCGTGCGAATCTCCTGGGCGCTGAAGAGGCGCGGAGGGGAGTGATACTTACCCTTGTGACTTCAGTGGCGAGTTCGTATGTGAACCTCCGCGACCTTGACAAGCAGCTTGACATCGCGAAGCGCACGGCGAAGACCCGGGAGGACTCTTACAATCTTTTTAAGCTCCGCTTTCAGGGGGGGATCATTTCCGATCTTGAACTGTATCAGGTGAAGTCGGAATATGAGCAGGCGCTTTCGACCATTCCGGCCATCGAGAAGGCCATAGCCCAGCAGGAAAATGCGCTGAGCGTGCTTCTCGGGAGAAACCCGGGAGCCATATCCAGGGGAAAGACCATCGACGGACTTGCACTTCGCGTCGTGCCGGCGGGTCTGCCTTCGGACCTCCTTGAGAACCGGCCGGATATACGCCAGGCGGAGCAGGACCTTATTGCGGCAAACGCGCAGATAGGGGTGGCCAGAGCACAGTACTTCCCCAGCATCTCCCTCACGGGCCTCTTCGGATGGGCAAGCATGGATCTTTCGAACCTTTTCTCCGGACCGGCAAGAACGTGGAACTGGGCCGCTCCCGTCAGTGTGCCGGTCTTTACGGGCGGGGCTATCGCAGGGCAGGTGCAGGTGGCCGAGGCAGTGCAGCAGCAAGCCTTGCTCGGCTATCAGCAGTCGATCCAGAACGCGTTTCGCGAGGTTGAGGATTCCCTTATTGACCAGAGACGCACAAGGGAGCAGCTGGAGGCGCAGGCCCGGCAGGTCGAATCTCTGCGTAACTACGCGCGGATCGCCCGGCTGCGCTACGATAACGGCTATACGAGCTATATCGAAGTCCTCGATGCGGAGCGCAGCCTTTTCAGCGCAGAACTCTCCTATACGCAGACGCAGGGGACCCTGTTCCAGGCGCTGGTGAACCTCTACAAGGCCATGGGAGGAGGATGGCAGGCCGCTGCCGCGATCGCTGCTGAACGCTGAGTTTCCAAGTCCCGGAAGACGCCGCGGATTTTCCCGCCGGCCGCACCCTCCAGGAAGCAGCGGAAAGTCGAAGTCCTGAGACCAGGATAGAGTATTTTACTGAAAAAAGATATTTTTTATCCTCTTTACGAGGAATCCCGCCGAGAGTGAGCCCGGGACCACGAAGTTTCCAAGTTGCTAATATGCGCACTCAGTAATATAATACTTTTAAAAGCAGGCGGGACCGTGGGTCCTGCCGATGAGGTAGCAGATTAAAAAGAAAGGTGGTACAGACCATGTTTGGCAGAAAAAGCACAGAAGGACTTCTGGTAGTGGTACTGGCAGCGTTGTTCGTGATGGCGTTCGCATATCAGGCCTCCGCATTTTCAGCCGAAGGGGCTACACCATTCACTTACACAGGTAAAATTGTTGCTCTTGACGATTCAAGTAAAATCGTATCTGTTCAGGCAGGTCCGAATGACGAACTTGCCTTTCAGCTGAACGATGATGGTGCAGTGATGAGGTGCAACGCAGAGGTTCCCTTTGGTGATCTCAGGACCGGAGATATGGTGACGATATCCTACTTTGATAAGGCTATCGACCTCTATATCGCAAACGAGATCGACCTTGGCATGAA
>JAWOKY010000122.1:0-2982 GCA_033853975.1 Thermodesulfovibrionales bacterium | reverse complement strand
GCCAACGGTTTCTTATCCGTGATGCAGGCGCTCTTTACACCGAGCCTCTCGCACGCTGCATCCATAACGTCTTTCGCCATTGCGCGGTAGGTTGTGAGTTTGCCGCCTGCTATTGTGATGACCCTCTTGGCCCTCCCTTCCCTCATGACCCTATGCTTGCGTGATATTTTGGACTCGCTGGCGCCCGAAAAGGCGAGCGGTCGTATCCCAGCATATGTATAAAGGATTGCCTCCCTTGTGAGGTTCATGCCTGGCAGAATCCGCCTGCTTTGGTCGAGAAGGTAGTTCACATCATCGCGGTCGGCATGCACCTCGTCGAGATCGCCATGGTACATGGTATCCGTCGTGCCAATGAGAGAGTACGCGTCAAGCGGAATGATAAAGAACATCCTGCCATCCCGAGAGGAGACGAACAAAGCTTGTTCGGCAAATTTAGGGAAAACGAGGTGGATCCCCTTCGTCGGGAAGATGATTCTTTCGGTGTTAATATTCCCCGCCGCTCGAACGGTATCAATCCATGGGCCCGCCGCATTGATCAGGACCCTGGAGTGGAAAATACGGGTTTGATCTGTTAGAACGTCCCGAGCCGCAACAACGATGCCTTCATTCGTCTCTTCGATCTTCTCTGCCCGAACGTAGTTCAAGGTTATGGCTCCAGCTTCGCGCGCACCGATGAGGTTCTCGATCACGAGCCGCTCCGGCATCATAATCTGGTGGTCGTAGAACAGCGCGCTGCCTTTAAGGCCGTCCTGGTTCAGGCGAGGTTCGAACCCCAGCGTTTCCTCCCTCCCGGAGACAAAATAGCGTGGAATGTCCTTCTCGCGCGAAAGGATATCATAAAGATGGATTCCGATCGAAATAACCGTTCTGCCGTGAGGGTCGCCCCTGTAGATGGGAATGAGTATGGGTATGGGATGAATGAGGTAAGGCGCCTGTTGGCGCAGTATGGCGCGCTCACGGAGGGACTCGGCAACCAGACCTGCTTCGAAATTCGCCAGATAGCGGAGACCCCCATGAATCAGGCGGGTGGATCTGGACGAAACGCCCGAGGCGAAATCCCCCTTTTCGAGGAGCAAACATGAAAGCCCGCGCAGCGCCGCATCTCGTGCTGTGCCGGCTCCGGTAATGCCCCCGCCTATCACGATAAGGTCGAAGATTCGATCGAGGTTGGGATCATCATTACTGGACATGCTTACTCTCCCTTACCTCTTAATCCGTTCAGCAGGCCTTTCAAGACAGACGGTTTGTTGGTATAAATCCCATCAACTTCCCAGACTATAAATGTCTCCATCTCGTCCTCGTCATTGATTGTCCAAACGTATATTTTGATCCCCCGATTGTGACAGGCAGTTATCAACTCCCTGCTCACTGTTTGCTTTCTCAGGCTTATCACGCCGTGTCCTTTTGCGCTGTAGGCTGCAAGATCCTTCATAGTGAATGAATCAAAAATAACGGACGTGGCGATAAAGGGCGAAATCCCTCGAACAGCGCGGACCTCGGTCTCAAGAAAAGAGGAGATCACAACTGTACCCCGATACCCGACATCCCGGAGGTGTTCGGCTGTCAGTGTTCCCGCTCCTTCGCTTTTGATTTCAAGATTCAAGCCAATATTCCCTGCGATAACATCAAGCGCATCCGTAAGCGTCGGAATGGGTTCGCCGTTTTTCAGTGCTATGCGGGATATCTCTTCCGAAGTCGACTGCTCAATATCGACGTTCCTGTTCGCAGTCCTGCCGGTGTGCCTGTCGTGCATCACGTAGAGCTCATTGTCCAGGCTCCTCCGGATATCGATCTCAATCATGTCTGCTGGAAGAGAAAGTGCAAGGCGTAGCGCTTCAAGCGAGTTCTCGAGGGCCCTGGATGAATCGCCGCGGTGTGCAATAACAATTGGCACGTTCATTGTAACATTATATCCAAGTTATGATTTTCCCGCTACCAGATCGCCTGTGCGATTGCAGTGGAGGTTTCACGTTCACTGAAGGAAGCATTCGACAAGCAGTGCCCGCGAAATATCTTATTTCCTTCTCCCTGCTCATTACTTCGGGGTTGCCGCCCTGGTTGTGTCTGCTTCTTAGCCCTGCAGCCTGGTTTGATCCGCCTCCTGGGAATTCACCGATGAGGTGGAAAGCGAGGACATCAGTTCAAAGTCCGCGACCCGAGAGGGGAAATCGGAGGGAAGAAACATCTTATCCCTGCCCGGATAAGAAATGTGAATTCTATCAAGGTCAAGGAATGAACGCTTCATGGATAAAATATCTATAGAGCCACGTAGAAGCGCGAGGCAGCATGTGCTTACTTTCCTCCAATGACCTTTTCGATGATCCTGTCCGTTATCTTTTTAATCTGTCCGGCAATTGTTTTATGCTGAGCCGGCGTTACGGCAGCCCTATGGATCACTGTCTTGACGGTCACGAGTTTTTCGAGTGCTGCCGTTTCTCCCTGTCGGTACAGTTCCCGCGGATTGCTGAAGTCGGCCCAGTGCGTGGCGCCGACCGCGGGGTGCATGACAACATCCGCCTCTTCCATCAGCAGCTCATTCAGATAGATTCGAGTCACGGCATCTGCACGGAGAACCACGTCCAACCCCACCTTTTCTTCAAACCTGCCGATTTCGCTCGAAACATCCACCGCAATGACTATATCGGCCCCCAGGTCCTTGGCACAGTGCACCGGAACGCGCTCTACCCAACCGCCGTCTACGAGCAGTTTATCGCCGTCAACAACCGGAGGGAATATGCCCGGCAGTGCACAGCTTGCGCTTACTGCCCTGCGAAGCGAACCGCTTGTATACAGGGCCCTTCTGCCGTTACGGATGTCCGTCGCGACGCAGCTGAAGGGAATTTTAGACTGTTCGATCAAAATATCAGGGATCAAGGGGTAAATGAAGTCTTCGTACTCCTTTTCTGAAATGAACGCGGGCTTGGTGGCGGTGACCCCCCAGAAGTAGCCTTTGCGGATCAGATTCGCCATGTCGCTGAAAAA
>JAWOKY010000121.1:0-74316 GCA_033853975.1 Thermodesulfovibrionales bacterium | reverse complement strand
ACAATCTGTGCGGGGTCCCATTTCCTTATCTCCTTGCCGCAATTCGGACAGAAGGGAGTCGATATCTTGGCATAGAGGAGCCGGAAAAGCTCATACAGTTCGGTCAATGTCCCGACGGTCGAGCGGGAGCCACGGACCGGATTTTTCTGTTCAAGCGCGATTGCCGGCCTGATGTTCAGTATCGCGTCTACGTCTGGTCTGTCGAGCTTTTCAAGGAATAGCCGGGCATAGGTCGAAAGCGACTCGATAAAACGCCACTGCCCCTCTGCAAAGATCGTGTCAAAGGCGAGAGAGGACTTGCCGGAGCCTGAGACGCCGGTTACTGCGATCACCTTGTTATGGGGAATCCTGAGGCTTATATTCCTGAGGTTGTTCTGCCTCGCGCCCTCAATGATGAGTTCCTTCCTGGGCATCCAATTATTTTAGCACAAGGCAGCATGCGCTCACGCCCCACCGGAGCTGCCGCATCACGTCGGGAAAAAAGTCTTAAAAGTTTCTGTTGTTATTGTTGTCTATCGTGAATGTGTCGCCGCTGACCCTCGAAGTCGCACCCGTTGCCGTGGCTACAAAAGAAGATGCATTACCACCGCCGGTCCCTCCCGCACTCGTGGTTATGGAGTAGCTGTAGTTGAGCACATTGCCCGGTCTAAAGCCTGGAAGGAATGCCTGGATGTTATTAACACCCGAGATCGTGCTGTCAGAACATGCCACGGGACTTCCCGTCTGATAGTAGCATCCGTTTTCAGCATAATACTGTTCTTCCAGGAGCCTCAGGTTCTGGAGGTTCGCGTAGGCCTCGGTTCTTGCAGCACGTTTTTGCTGGCCGATATAGACAGGAACAGCGATCATGGCAAGTATACTCAGGACCGCTATGACAATAAGCAGTTCGACAATCGTAAATCCCTTCTTGTTCATCAATGCCTCCTTAAATATGGGTCACGTCCGGAATATAAGTATCCGGACGATAAAATCGCGCGGGAAAAAAGCACTGTCAGTAGGATATCTCCTTTGAATATTTCTTCCGAGCAACGGATCTTCCCTGCATGCCGGCGATTCTCCTGAGCCTCAGCTTCCAGGGGACAAGGACCGCCTCCCGGATGATCTTTTTCGACATCTTCGAAGATCCGGACGCCCTCTCATAAAAAATGATGGGAAGTTCCGATATCCTGAGGCGGGCAGCGTCGACCGCATACGCCATCTCTATCTGAAAAGAGTAGCCGTTGGAGCGGATTCCGTTGAGATCGATGCACTGGAGCGCCTTTCTGCTGTAACACCTGAACCCGCTCGTCAGGTCGGACAGCCCCAGACCAAGTATTCTCGATGCATAGAAATTCCCGAACTTCGAAAGAAGCAGCCGCCTGAAGTTCCAGCCTACCACGCTGATCGCCCCGCCCATGTACCTCGAACCTATGACAAGATCGTATCCTCTCCCAATCTCTTCAATGAAACGGGGGAGCACAGAGGGATCGTGGGAGCCGTCCGCATCCATCTCTACAAAATAGTCATACCCGCGTTCGAGCCCCCACTTGAACCCTTCGATATACGCGGTCCCAAGGCCGAGCTTTCCGGACCGCTCTATAAGCGCGATTCGTCCGCCGTGCATCATCCCCCTTACAACAGATGCGGTCCCGTCGGGTGATGCGTCGTCCACGACGAGAATATCAAAACCCGGCTGGTTCACAACAGAACGGACGATGTGGGCGATATTGACCTTTTCATTAAAGGTCGGGGTGATGACTAGAACACTGTTCATCAGTAACATTATAAGGAATCGTGGGGCCGAATGAAAGAACTAAATGTCGTCAGGGACGAAAGAGAAATATCCCCTCTCCGGGATAACGAAGGCTCAGGAATTTTCCTGCCCTCCGATATTCTTCCAGAACTCGGCGACCCTGTTTTCCCATCGGAATTCCCATGAATATTCGATGCATTTTGCCGACATCACGGCATGCCCTTGCCGGTCACTGATCAATTCGACAACCTTTTCGGCGGCTTCATCCCGGGACCCGACGAGATAACCTGTTTCGCCATTCCTAACGGAATCACGGATTCCAGGGACATCAAAGCCAATGACGGGGGTCCCCGCTGCAGCTGCTTCGATGACATTGATCCCAAACCCCTCCCTCACACTCGGAACAAGCAGGACGGACGCCTTTCTCAAAAGCGACATCTTCATGTCGTCATCGACCCATCCCCAGAAGGTTACGCCGGTGACCCCTTTCGCCATATTGCGAAGTTTTTCCTCAAAAGGCCCCCTGCCGACCAGCCAGAGCTGCAGGTCCGGAATTCTTTCCTTCGCCCTCATGAAGATCTCGACAGCGTAATCGGGTCTCTTCGTGCTCCTGAGCCTTCCGAGAAACATGACTGCCCGCTCTCTTTCTGGTGGGGAAGAATCCCGCCGGGAAGGCTGATCGATCGCCACCATCACCACCCTGATATCTCTGAACCCCAGCCGTTTCAGGTCCTCCCTCGTGGAATCGGAGATGGTAATCGCAGTTTTTTTTCTGTAACGCCGCAGAAGGAGGGGTTCGATAAAATAGGGGATTGCTCCAAAAACTCCGAGTTCCCTGAACCAGAATTCCCTGTAGAGCTGGTAGATGAGTAAGGCGGAGTTGGGAAGCAAAAACGTAAAAAACCCTATTCCGTTGAATTCGTCTATGATTCTGTCGAATTTCTTTCTGTTCCTCAGCGCATAAAAAAAACCGTGCAGGTGGACCGTAGCCTCACTGCCCCTGCGCCTATACAGAACGCCGTCGATCACTTCGTCGGGCCTGCACGCCGGGAATGCAGAAGCAAATACCGTGACTTCGCAGCCGTGTTCCGCCACAAGCCCTTTTGCGATCTCATGGGTATATATTTCGGCCCCGCCCCCCGCGGGGTTGACGATGTCGCGGCGGTTGAGGATCAGGATTCGCATCGTGTAAACCTTCCGAATCTGGCTTTAAAAAAATGGCTGTATCCCAGAAGAACCGCCCCCATTCTGCCCGACAGAAGTCTGCGCTGCGAAAAAAGGCTGTCAACAAGAATCAGTCCCAGGACAAGAGGAAGCATGGACAATGCCGTTGTCGGCAGGAAAAGCGGATAGTGTTCCCTCATGAAGAGCAGTGTATTTCTGGTCACATAATAAAAAAAAGTCTCGGACCTCTTTCCTATTGAAACCGTTCCCTTGTGCCAGATCATCGAATCGGGCGCGCAGTACAACTTCCAGCCCCTTCTCCGTGCCCTGATACTCCAGTCGCCCTCTTCCCGAAGAAGAAAATATCTTTCGTCCATGAGACCCGTATCCGCAGGAAGGCTTGCACTCACAAGAAAGCTGCATCCATAAACATACGAAACTTCGCGCGCAGGTGAAGGCCCAAGGTCCTTTTTCCCGTGCCGGATATGCTTGAAGATACCAAACGGCGCCAGCAGGACAGACCCCATTGATTCGACCGTATCAGGCCTGTCGAAGTAAAGCACTTTTGAACAGACCATGCCGGCACGGTCGTGTGTCTGTGCAACGCTGACCAGCGCTCGAAGGGCTGCGGAATCCTGAATCGTATCGTTGTTTATGAGCCATACGTAGCGCGCACCAATGCGGAGGGCATGGCGCATCAGAACGTTGTTTCCTCCCGAAAAACCGAGATTTTCCCCTGACCTGAAGAGAACAACCTTCTCCCGGAAGGGCGGCGACTCCCCTTCGACTGAAGCAACAGAAAGGAAATCATCCCCAAGCCTCTCCCTCCCCCATCTTTCGAGGTGCTCCGCCGAGCCGTCCCGGGAGCCGTTATCGAGAATAAAGACCTGAAAATCGGGATAGTCCTGCCCAAGGAGAGACTCTGCGCATTCAATGGTGTCGGCGGCGTTTTCCCAGTTCAGGGTTATTGCAACCGCCTTTGGTGAAGACACGACCGGCCCTTTCATAACGTCAGATACCTCCTGACCCTCCGGATGCCGTAGAGTCTGAAGCCGCTCGTAAAGAGGCCTTCGATATAACTATCCGGCACCCTCCTGAGCTTCATTATCTCGCGCCTCTTTTCCAGGAAACGGGGAAGCATCTTCAGCGTCTCCCAGTTGGCTTTCATATAATATCTGAATCTGCCCAGCACCAGAAAATAAAAAAACAATATGACCTCTCCGAGGATAAGGCATGGCATCCTGCGAAGAATGATTGAAAGCGGAAGGTTTTTGATCTTGATCAACCTGTCATTCCTGACGCTGTAGAAAGCGCTTATGGCCCCCATTTTCTTGAGGCTGGCCCCGACTCTGTGATAGACCGTGGCGGGTACGTACAGGCACTTCCAGCCACTGAGCTGGGCCCTGAAATTCAGGTCCGCATCCTCGAATATCAGAAAAAGATCGTCGTCAAAAAGGCCGATCTTCTCAAGCATCTCCCGCCGGTACAGAGCCGCCCCGGCGCACGCCCCAAAGGTATATTCGCTCCGTGAAAATTCATCCTGAGTTTTTCCCTCTCCTCTCTTGAATGCATGGCCAAAGGTCGAATATCCGTCTCCGGCACTGTCGATGACGTTCTCTCCCTGTACGACAAGCTTCGAGGCGCAAATGCCGACCTCCGGATGAGTCTCCATACCTTCGATCAGCTTTTTTAACCAGTCTTTTTCTATGATCGTATCCGTATTTAAAAGGGCAATATAGCGCCCCTCGCAATGTTTCAGCCCCTCGTTGTTCCCCCCGGTAAAACCTGTATTTGTATTAAGTTCGATGAACCTGACGTCCAGAGACAACTCGGCAGCAAGCTCCCTCGCAAGTGAAAGCGATCTGTCCGTAGAGGCATTGTCGACGAATATGATTTCGAAGTCCCTGAAGCTCTGCTTTTGGATCGAAGCAAGGCAATCGGAAATGAATCGCTCGCCGTTCCAGTTGACTATGATAATGCTGCATTCAGCCGGCGATGTCATGGAAGTCGTCCCGTGTCACGCACATTGTCTGGCTCTTCTGCCGGCGAATTTTTGCAATAAATGCACTGACCGCCTCCGGCATGCCCAGAAGCCTTGACAAACAATGTCTTGCGGCAGCAGAAACGACATCCCGCCACACTGGCATTGCCGGTTATGAGTGCCCTGAGAATAGCCGTTACCCACAGAATATGTTGACGATCCAGCCGAAACCAATACTCGAAAGGGGGGCATATCTTGACGCAGACCGAGTACTGAAATCCAAAAAGATCTCTAACAAGCTTTCCCCTTTCACCCCGGAATACCGGGTCGATTCTCTTTCCGCTCATGCCTTCGGTTGAGTAGACGGCCACCGTCCTGTCTAAGAAAACCGGGTTCGTATCTCTTTTTGCAAAAGCGTTCATATTGAAAACCCAGTCGGCATGCAGTGGGTACCGGGTATCGAATTTGCCCAAATCTTGAAACAATTCGCGTCGGTAAAAAATCGCCTGCTGGCAAATGTTTCTCCTGCAAAGTTCGCGCTTGGTGAATTTTCCCCCATAAATACTGCCACTACTCCTCCAAATCACATTTCCGTAAAGAATCTTGGATACACGGGGGACAGAGAAAAAATCCCGGAACACTGCACGATCGGCAAGTATGTCGTCGGCCCCGAGAAAATAGAGCCATTCTCCCCTGGCCAGGTCTATTCCCTTATTCAGGGCATAATATACCCCTTCGTCGGGTTCACTCACCCAATAATCGATGGAGGCGCTATATTTGCGGAGAATATCCTCAGTACCGTCCGTCGAACCGCCATCAATGACAATGATTTCTTTTCGTTCATATTCCTGCGCGACAATGCTTCTTATCGCCTGCTCAATAGTTTTTCCGTGATTGTAACTTGCCATTATTACGGAAACAAGAGGCTTTGCCTGATAAGGCCCTCTATTGCCTCCTGCTGCGCGTTTCCCGCTTTCCGATCGTCGATTTGAATCCTCGTTCCCGCGCATCTCGATAGGGTTGTATTCCGCCATTTATTTCTTTACCAGGAAAAAAATGTGGTTATCTCCAATGCCCAGCGCATCGAACACGCGCGTCAGCACGTGATTGATCTTGCTGCGATGGATGCCGACCAATGTTGCAATTATGAATCGCTGATAAACATTTCGCCGTGCCCCTGGCGCCCAGAAAACAGAAGGCTCGCCTGCCTTCGGTGCTGTGAGCAGGTGGACCCATTGAAGATGCAGCCAGTCCGAACTCGTCAGAGTTTTGAATCCCTTCAGAAGATATCCGGTCTGTTCTGCAGCGAGTCTCATCGAACGTTCCGAGAAAAGATGCAGGTGGAAGGGGGTATGCCAATGAATCCACCTGCGGCCGAAAATGCTGCCCCCCCATCCTTCGGCATTAGGCGTACTTATTACAAGGGTGCCGCCGGGCTTCACTATCTTTGCAATACCACTCATAATTTCCAGGGGATCTATGGCATGCTCTATGACCTGATCCAGGGTAACATAGTCAAAAAACTCCGGCTCATAATTGCCTGCATCAAACAAACCTGAATGCACCTTGTAACTGAATTTTTCCCCGACCCGCCGAATATTTTCGTCTACCTCTGACCCATAAACGTCGCATCCCCTGGCCCTGTGATAGCCAAGCGATTCGCCGAATCCACAGCCTATATCCAGGATCCTGACGGCTTCAGGCACCCAGCGGAAGGCTGAGCTGTAAGAGCCTGCAAACCACGCCCTGCGTCTGCTCACTTCCGTGTAAGGCCGGTGGCTGTCAAGATCAAAGCTGCCGCGGGGATAATAATGATTGTAAAGAAGGGTCAGGGATTCAGTCGTAAAATCTGCCTGCAACGACTTGTGCCCGCATGATTTGCATAAGGCAACCTGAAACAGCCCGGGATAACCGTAGCGGTCGTCGTATACAGTTTTAAAAAAGGAAAGGGAGCCGCGACAGATCGGACAATTCTTCATCTTTTTGCGACCATCAATACCTGATTTTGACCTATGCAAAGGAGCCTGCCTGCGCAGTCGCCGGGAAATTCAGCACATAACCACGTCAGCATGTGCAATATGTGCTGTATTGAAGTCATATGCTTATGCCGGCAGGAGCTTTTTTCATATTTTCACTCACGGATAAACCTGCCTATTATGCGTCTTGTCAGATTCATCTTCAGCCCCGTCTTCTTTGAGATTGCCTCAAACAGGGCTATATCCTCGCTGCAGATACTCTTAGTCAAGAGAAGGGAAACGGCATAGCCTGCAATAAAGAGAATGAAATAAAAAGGAAGCAGCCAGAAGCTCTGGACCGCATTTCTCGAGACGGCATATATGACTGCAGTGATGACCAATGAGCCCGCTACAGGAAGCAAGTAATTGGCCGTAATGGGATGAATGCCGCTATGCCGGTAAAGAGACGCCGCCATCAGAGCCCTTATGACGATATATGACAGTGCAGTTGCAACGGATGAGCCTGTAATGCCATATCCCATCTTCTTGATAAAAATATAGTTTAAAAGGATATTCAAAAGCGCCCCAAACAGGGAGATGCGAAGAAGCTCCTTCGACCTTCCAATTACCATTATAAGAACCGCGTTTGCACCCGTAAAGGCCTGAAACAGAAAGCCCACTGCAAGAATCCTCAGAGGCGTGACTGCCGGAATGAAACGATCGCCAAAGAGCAGAGTGAGGGTCACTTCAGGGAAAAGAAAAAGCACAAAGAAAATGGGCAGGGTAACGGCAAAATTCCATTTTGTGAGCACCTGATACATTTTCTTTAAGGCAGGGTATTCACCCTTTGCATACATCCAGCCGGCAACGGACATGAAAGCAAATTCCAGCGCCCCAAGCGGGAAGGTCAGCAGGCGGGCCAGGGAAAGACCTGCATTATAGATCCCCACGTCCGCTTCCTTCGCATAGCGGCCGAGCATAAGCGTATCGGTCCAGAGGAGCACGATCCCCATTATGGACGCACCGAGCAAGGGGATGGAAAATCTCAGCAGCTCCATAGCCCTTTCGCCGCCCGAAACGAGCGACAAGCCGATCTTCCTTCTTCCGTAGATCCAGAAGAACGCCAATATGACCACCATCGCTGCCGAATACACATACATTACGCTGACAAAAGACATTCCAAATAAAAAAACTATGCAGAGCAACACCAGAAATACGAAGGGATGGCCGATATCCGCCATCAGAACCTTCGGCCTCATCGCGTTATATCCGCGCAGAATCCCGATCATGACATTCGTCATCACGCTTGCCGGGACGAAAAAGGACACCACCCTCAGGCTCGATGAAATCTCGGGTTTATAGAATACGTATCGGGCAACAGGATCGCTGAATATAAACAGAAGGACGAAAATAATAAATCCCGAGACGCCTCCTATCCGGAGGGCCGCCCCGGATATTGCATCGGCCTCAGAATTATTACCCTCCCCATGAAAGATCGATATATATCGCGACACCCCCTCCTGCAGCCCAAGGGTGGCTATCGAAGATGTGATGCCGACGATTGCAACGGCCAACGAATATATTCCAAGCTCCTCCTGGGTGGTGTGTCGGATGATCAGGACCTTCGTGACAAACCAAAGGAGAATACTGGCAACCATTCCGAGAAAGACGATCGAAGTGCCTTTTACAGCGGATTTAAGGGAAGAATGCACGGTCTCGGACATAACCCCATTATAGCAGAAGATTTGAGGATCAGAAGTCTCCGGGCCGACCCCGCATCATGCCCGCAGGGAACTATATGCGGTTGCCCCCGAGGACACCAAATGCGGCCTTCTTCACCTCATCGACGCCTATTGAAGAAAGGCATGCCGTGGCCCTCCCACAGGGCGGCGTTGTGCCGAACAGGGTGCAGGGGCTGCAGTTCAGCCGCCTGTTGATGACCACATGATCCCTCCCCCTCGGGGCCCACTTCTTTTCGATGCCCGAGCCGAAGAGGGATACCGTAGGTGTGCCGACTGCATATGCGAGATGCATCAGACCCGAGTCCGCCGTGATCAGAAGGCCGCAACGTTTCATCACCGCAGCCGCCTCTCCAAGACTGGTCCTTCCGGTAAGGTCGACTGATTCCGGCGCATACTTGCCGATCCTCCGGGCATCATCGGTATCGCCCGCGGAACCAAGGACCACTATCCCGTGCCCCTTTTCCCTCAGTGCACCGGCGACTTCTCCGAATCTGTCCCCGCCCCATCTCCTTTCGGGTACCGATGCACCCGGAAAGATGGCGACGACCGCGCCTTCCTTGCCGGATGGCCACGGCAGATGGGATATACTGATGTGACCGGGATCAATGAAGGGGGCATCCGCATCAAAAACCGCGGTCCCGGGACAAAGCGGCTCGAGGAGGCGCAGGAAACTGTACACCTCGTAATCGTCATGGCTGTATGGAATCCTGTGGGTAAACAACCTCGCCCTCTCATTTGTGTCGAACCCTATCCTGGTCGGGGCATGCGTGAGAGAGCACACGACAGCCGAGAGCCTGTGCCATTGTTCGGTGTCGATCACGAGGTCGTATCCGTTTCTGATGCAGGTAAGAAGATCGTACTTACGATCGTAGAGGTAGATGGCATCGATACCTTCAGCGAGTCTGATCACCCCTGCGTTTCTTTTTTCGCACAGGACGTCCACCCGTGCCTGCGGGAACCTTATTTTTATCGCCTTCAACGCCGGAAAGAGGAGGACGGCATCTCCGATACCACCCGGACGGATGACGAGGATTTTTTGGGGATACCCGGATGCACGTCTTTCCTTCCGGCGAATCAGACAAAGGGCAGAAACGAGGGGCTTGCCGATTAAACTGTCGATATCCTTCAGAAGCCTTATCTTATTCATGTCAGACTTCTCTATCCGGCAAAAGGGTATCTTTCTACGGAGGGTCGATGACAGATCATTTTTTCGTCCTTTGGTACGCAGCCATGACTGTGTTGTAGACCCTTATTCCGAAACATGAAAGAAAGAAGGAAGCATAGTATTTCACATTGAATGGATCATGTTCTATCGCTTTTTTAAAGTACGCCCTGCCCGCCTTTTTTTGCCTGTCTTCAAGCAGGCAGGCCCCCACCCAGTGATCATAGTGGGCTAACAACCGGGGATCTTCACTGATCTCTCCATAATACTTGTCGAAAACTGTCTTCACTGCTTCGACGGCAGCGCCACTGTCAGAGGAGATACTATCCTGCTGGCAATAGGCGATAAAGAGAGGCTCATCTACTAAAAGGAAATGATAGTATTTTGATATTCTTATGCACAGTTCCCAATCCTGAAACCTGGGCAGCTGTTCGTCAAACATCCCCGCTCTGTCAAAACATGCTCTTTTTACAAGAAGCGCCGGAACGCCAAGGAAATTTTCCCAGAAAAGATGTTGGTGGATATCCCCTTCCTTTTCCCTTATTCTCATCGGAGGCAGATAGGAACTGCGATTATTTTTTTTCTTCCAGAATCCTGTGTAAACGACGCCGACTTCGTCAGAAACTCCCCGAAACGCCTTTATCTGTTTTTCCAATTTTTCCGGAAGCCATTCGTCATCGCTGTCCTGAAATGCGATAAAGTTGCCTTTTGATGCCTTTATGCCGAGATTCCTGGCAAACGCCGCACCTCTGCGCTGTGGGCACCTCAGATACTTTATCCTGGCATCGTTGAAGCTGCCCACCACACTTTCGGTGTTATCGGTTGAACAGTCGTCAACGACGATGAGTTCAAAATCGGTAAAGGTCTGGCTGAGGACACTCGCGATCGCCCTTGGAAGCAGATGTCCCCTGTTGTATGTGGGGATGACTACGCTTACCGATACGTCGGACCGGACCATGTCGCCTTCATACCCGTCGCAGGCTTCGGTAGATCCCTGCCAGTTTCCTGCCCTGTTCTTCGGCATCAAACTCCCTTTCGATATGCTTGCGCCCGGCGCCTGCTATCGCGTCCCATTTTTCGCGGTTATTCAGCAACCATCGAATGATCTGCACTAACCCCTCCACATCCCTTTCTTCTGCCAGAGCCGTCGCGACTTCATTCCTGGCGACCTCGGGGATGTCGCAGTGACGGGTGGTCACAACGGGCATGCCGGAGGCGATTGCCTCGATAAGGGACACTGGCGCCCCCCCTTCCGTATCACCGTCGCATGCCGTTACGCTAGGGCAGAGGAAAATATGGTGTTTGTAAGCCTCCTCGAAAAAAACATCATGAGGCCGGTACCCCAGGAGACGAACCCTTTCCCCGAGACCGTGCCTGCCTATGGTTTCAAGAATTCTGGCCTTTTCGGCCTGGCTTCTCTTCTCTTGGTTGGCGTCTCCTATGATCGTAATTTCAAGCGGCACTTCACGTCCCAAAAGAGCGAGCGCTTCGAGGGCATAGGGGATTCCCTTCTTTTCACGGAACGCCGCGGCAATCAGGATCCGAAGTACGCTGGCCGAGTCCCACTGTCTCGGCCTGAACGGGATTCGTTCGAGCCTGACGCCAAGGTGGTGCACGGAAACCTTCTCCGGAGGACACCCCATCTCGACTATGCATTTCGCCATGTGTTCCCCTTCGCAGAGGATCAGGTCCGCCCTGCAAAATAACTCGGCGTATCGTTTCAGCCATCTGCGGTCAGTCCGGGGAAGATAATTAACGTCAAGACCATAAAACGTCACCACATGTCTGACCACTTCTTTTCTTGCAGCTCCGATATTCGACCATCCGGCATGTCCGTAATGAGAATGCAGTATGTCGGCATCAAACTCCTCCAGCATCTTCGATAAGAACCCCAGATGATTCCGGACGCCAAGCCAGCGCAATCCTTTGTCCCACAGATAGCCCGACCGGGGAACACTTTCGAGACTACAAATGTCCGGGATGAAAAATTGATCGAGATTCGCTGTGCTTTCACATACCACATTGCTTTTGACGCCAGGAGGAAGAGAACGGATCTGCGTATGGAGCCAGGTTTCCGTGAGCCCCAACCACTGCAGACAGTAATGTGTGACCCGGAGATCATTCGCCACGGTCAGGCATTCCTCTTTTGTTGGGACGAACTTGCGCGATACTTTCCCGTTGAACAATAGCTGATGCGGTTTGCGCTCACGGCAAGAGGTCCTCCATCTCCCGCATTATCTGCTTTACCGTGAGCAACTGGCTCCGCCTGAATGCGACATTCCCGAGTGCCCGCCTTTTCGCCACATAGACGTGTGTCACAATCTTCAGAAAAAAACTCGCCAGCTTATGAATGTTTCCCCTCGCCCCGTCGGCTGTGAGGGTGCGCATTCTTCTGAGTTCTTCCATTCTCCCCTGCACCGCCTTCTGTCCGAGTCGTCCGGCAAATTCCGGGTAGGAGGCAAGCACCTTCTCGGCGCTGTAAATAAGGGCATGGGTAATCTCCGCCCTGTTGCTGCTTTTGTTCGATGCATGATGCCGCACAAGGTTTGAAGGATACGGAGAAAAGACCACATCGGAAAGTATGGCGATCTGCTGCACCAGATCACTGTCTTCGTTGTACCTCATGGAACTGTCAAAGGCACCGCATCTCTCTATCATTTCACGCCGGAACATGAGACTTCCGAGCCTGACGCCCGGGTGAAGGAAGTGCTCCACGGCAAAGCGCCGGGGGTCGGCGTGGCAAATCGCGGGCTGGTAGTAGTAGTCCGTCGCCGAAAATTCTATCGAGTCTGAATAGGCAAAACCGGCTCCCAGGTTGCCGTCGAGAAGCGCGGATTCGAGCTCGAACTTTCGGGGAGCGATAAGGTCGTCCGAATCCAGGAACACGATATAGGGCGAGGTCGCCAGTCGAAGGCCGTGATTCCGGGCAGTGCTGCATCCGCCGTTTGGCTGATAGACATAACTGATACCATTCCCGAGGTCCTCCACGATCTGTCTTGTGTTATCGGTGGAACCGTCGTCGACAACGATGATCTCGCAATCCTGCATCGTCTGACGCATAACGCTCCTGATGGCATACGGCAGGTAATCCGCCCGGTTAAACGTCGGAATTATGACAGAAACCTTTTTTACTTTTTGACCTCGATTCAGGGAAAACGTCTCCCCACAGGCAGGCGCCTTCAGGGTATGCCTATCCTTTGCCATTTTCTGCTATTCCGAAATACAGTTCCTCAAGGACAGTGACCTGATCATGGATATTGTGCCTCATCTGGACGTGTTTCCTCCCTTGACGCCCCATGGCCTCCCAGTTCTGCGGATTGTTGAGCACCGCAGAGAGCTTTGCGGCAATGTCCTGGACGTCACCCTCTTTCGCAAGAAATCCTGATCTGCCGTCTGCCACTATGGCGGGAATGTCGGCGTGGAGCGTAGATACTACCGGCATACCGGCTGCCTGGGCCTCTATCAGTATGGTCGGCGCGCCTCCCTCGGTATCGCCGTCAGATGCGGTAACACTCGGCTGCAGCATGATGTCGCACGTCTGGATTTCATCATTCACCCGCTGGTGCGACTGGTAGCCCAGCAGTTTCACAATTTTCCCAAGACCGTTTGCACTGATATAATCCTCCACCTGCTGCCTTAGCTCCCCATCACCGATCACCCGGAATTCCAGATCGTCCTCTTTCAGATCGAGGGCACGGATAGCTTTGAGGGCAAGAAGAAGGCCTTTTTTTTCCACAAATCTGCCGCAGAAAAGAACTTTCACCGGTTTCCGGTCCAAAAAGCGCGGCCGAAAATGGATTTTTTCCGGATCTATGCCTATTCTAACAAGGGATATTTTTTCTTCAGGACAGCCGATCTTCATGAGCCTCTCTTTCATGCAGGGGCCTTCAACGATAAAATTGCGACCTACGCTAAAAAGTTCTTTGTAGCGCTCTCGCCAAAGTCGCTCTGCAGGAAGCGAAGAGGCGTCGTAGCCGTAAAAACTGCAGATCAGGGGGATTCCTTTCAGTGCCCTGATGCGCGAGGCGTCATAACCGTCGGGTCCGAAATGGGCATGCACCAATTTTATTTTTTCGTTTCTGACGAGCCGGGCGATGCTCAGTTCACTGAAAAGATCAAACCCAAATCTGCGGCATAGCGGATTGAGAAGATGATAAAGAAGTCCTTTCTCAGGCACTGTGCAGGTGACGCGATCAAAGGGAAAGGCATCCGGGTTCTCCCTGCGGCGCGCAACCACAAACGGCCTGATACGCTTGAAATGCGTAACATAGCCGTAGATAAAGGTCTCTGAAATGCCAAGGAAGCGATTTCTGAAATGGATAACGTTCACTATAAGGCCTCAGCAGACACCGGAACGAGGTTAACGACTATCAGCATTGTTCCAAGTCGCATCATGATACGCCGAGTTCCCGGGTTATCAGCTGCCGGACATCTCTATATGCTTTCAGGTCGAACAAATGTATCAGCGACCAATATAATATTACGCCGAACGGGACCTCAACTGCAAGGCAGCTCCAGGCCGGCCAGCCCCTGGGGAGAACGTACGAAAGCAGCCATACACCTAATGCCATCGCCGCAGAACACTGAAATATTCCTGACACAGCACCTGCGACGTCTTTAAAGGACAATTCTATGAGCTTCCCCGGTATCTTAAAGCCAGGATAGAGCAGAATACCGCATGCCACTGCATAGGCAACCGATACACCTATTATTCCGAAGGGCAGTCCTGCAACAAAGGACAGCACGGCCGCAACTCCGGACACGATGCCCCACCGGAACATCCAGTCCGTCTTTCCTTTTGCCTGATAGATGAGGCCAACAGAGGTCAACAGGGATTGGGCAAGACCAACCGGCGCAAAAATAAGGAGAAGAACGATGACGGGTTCCCATTTGGCGCCGTAAAAGCTAAGGACGAAGGCTCTGCTTGCAGACATCAATCCAAGCATCATCGGAAAGGTTATCAGCGCTATAGCCCCTGCAACACGGAGATACATTTCACGGAAACGGCGGTTATCATCCTGCACTCGGGAGTAAACAGGGAACATCACCCTCGCCACTACATCTGAAACGCTCGAAAGAGGATAAAGAAGAAGATTATATGCCAAGGTGTAGTAGCCGAGATTCCGGGCTCCAAGAAATCTGCCGATCAGAAGATTGTCGGCATTTCTTGCAAAATAATTAAAGACATTGAATCCGGTGAGATTAAGGCTGTACCCCAGCACGGCCCTGAGTTCGTTCGGGCGGAAGATAAACCTGGGCTTCCAACGGGACGCTCGCATGATAAAGACCAGGGTACAGACAGTATTTGTGAGAGATTGATAAACAAGACTCAGAACGCCGGCACCCAGAAGCGCCGAACCGATACCAGCCACGGAAGCAAACAGCGTGGCCCACAATTCGACCCTTGCCAGTTCATTGAAACGCATACCCCTTATCAGGAGTGAATGCTGCACAGTATAGATAGAGGAAAAAAAGAATGTCGCTGACAGCATTTCTGTAATGAATGCAATTCGCGGCTCATGAAAGAATAAAGCGATAAAAGGCGCCGAGAAATAGAGCAGGCATGTCAGAAATAAACCGAGGGCAACATTTGCCCAGAAGATGCTCGACAGGAGTTCCTCGGACTGATTCTTCGCCTGTATCACGGCCGCGGAAGTGCCCATGTCCTTGAAAAGCGCGAGGAAGCCCGTAAACACCGCCGACATACTCACCAACCCAAAATCAGAGGACGAAAGCAGGTGAGCAAGCACCGCCGTTGTCGCAAACTGCATGGCCTGTCTGCCGACTTGTGAGAAAGAAGACCATTTGATCCCTGCCGACGCCCTGGCGCCAAGCGGGGGCTGCGCAGATTTCTCATCAGCCCGGATATTCATCTTATCCATGTGATTATTCCCATAACTGCAAAGCCAATCTCAACTCTGTCGCAAAAAGATAAAATACAAACATATTTGAAGCTCGGGGCGTTCCCCGAACTCCCCCACCGTCCTCCATTTCGGGACGCTTCCGCACCGTCAGGGTTTTCTCGCTGTCACCGTATAACTCGCAGTTTCCTGCGGATGCCCGTCGAGCCTGTCAAGCACTGGAGCAATTACCTGGCCTGCCAACCAGATCGGCAGCCAGAGGTACTTTAACGGGCCCCATCCACATCTTCTGGAATGATAATTAAACTTGAGAACCCACATCTGCCAAAACCCGGTATTTTCCTCTATCGTGATATCCACAAAGCCACTTCTCCCCAGCAGATATTCAAGCCCATACCGTGTATAACGGAAATAATCGTGAGGCTCTTCATGCACGTGCCACATAAACGGAACTGTCAGAAACAGCAGACCGCGCGATTTGAGGATTCTGAAACACTCAGACAAGAAAAATTGCGGCTCCGGCAGGTGTTCCATAACCTGAAACGAAACAACCGTGTCGGCATAACTCTCAGCAAGAGGAAGCTGTTTCGTCAGGTCGGCGAATACATCAACATTATTCTGTGCATGCTGGCTGTTCTGCCAATCTACACCGATGTATGCATCCGCCGTCTTCAGAATGTCCTCCCTGTAAGGTGAGCTCCCGCAACCGAGGTCCACAACGAGCCCCCTTATCAGGTGACTATGGTCGCGGACCAGTCTGTTATTGATTTTGACTATCAGCCAGTTCATCGCCAGGGGATTGACTCTATTCATCTAAATCTAATTCCCGAACCGGTCGTCAATTTTCTCGGCAGGGTTCCCCGCTAGAACAGAGTTTGGAACATATCTGCCGTGCCTGACAACGGAGTTGATTGCAACAAAACTATTCTCAAGAATGGAGACACCCGGAAGGATCACGGCGTTGAGAGCCACCCCGGTGTTCGTTCCAAGGTAAACAGGGCCTTCGATCATGCATTGCCGCTCCGCCGGCCCCATGGAGCCGAAATGAATTCTTGCATTTCCCCTGTCTTTTCCTGATCTATAATGGTGACTAAAGGCGTATATCTTGCAGTTTGCGGCAAAACAGCAGTCATCAGAAACATATACGCCCGCCGAGATACCCGATATTGTACAGGCAGGACCGACATGTATATTCCTTCCGATATGGACAACGCCGGGCTCGCCCGGGTAATCCGGGTTCTTCAGAAGGATCTTTTCTCTTTCGGAGTTATCAATGCCTGCCAATATCATTACATTCCTGTCGATCCAGCAGTTGTCATCGATATGAATATATTCAGGATTCTGAAAGTATACGCCTGTCTCTATCATCACGCGAGCACCCAGGTATTTCAGCCTTTTTTTCCAGTAGCGATGCCTCAGGGAATACCCGGCGGGGCCGGGCAAATAGCAAATGACCGCATCCCTGGCGCCCTTAACCATAAGCGGAATAATTCTTATGAGCCCAAGCATTTTTCATCCATCAAGGTAGGGAAATTTATGCAACCCCTGACAGCCTTGTCGGCGTTCGGACAGCCTTCGATCCTGACGTCAACGGGGTGCAGTTTGCCTGTGAACCAGACACCTAGTTCGATCCCGAGTTCCTTCGCGGCCCATGCACCATCGCTCTTTTTTTCCTGCTCCGCAAGGACAGGATATCTGAGAAAAACCGGGGTTGAGTCTTCAATCACGACAGGCCTTCTATATCCATGGATCTCGCACCATCTGTCCCAGCGCGCCGCTGTATGCCTCCTCTTTTCATTGTAATCATCCATCTTTTTTAGCTGATCGAGTCCTAGCGAGGCAAGCGGAGCGGGCATTTTTGCGACATAATTGACGGGCATCCTGCCCTCCAGTTCGTCCTGCGAGGTCGAGTAATGCCACTTATCTCCATACATTATGTAAGCCCACTGCCTCAAGATGTGCCGCTTTGGATGCCTGCAGGAATAAAAATCCAACAACACATTATGCAGAAGTTTGTCGATAAGCTTTCCGTCAGGAAAAGATGCTTTGTCATAATAGGCTTTAAGTCTGTCACAGAGCAATTCATCGCTGGTTACAGCGATGCCGCCTTCAACTGTTGAAAACACTTTTGCACGATTGCTCGAATAGAAGGCAACATCTCCACGATTGCCCACCTTCATCCCCTTGTATTCAGCGCCTGTAGAGTGGGCGCAATCTTCTATCACCTTCAGTCCGTGGCGCATTGCGAAATCCAGTATAGCCTCATAATCCCTACAGACGATCCCGTACAAATGCTGAAGAACTATTGCACGCGTCCGAGGGGTGATTTTATCTTCCAGCTGAGTGACATCCAGTCCATAAGTATCGAGCTCGATATCCGAATATACAACCGTTACCCCGGCATACCTGAATGCATTGGGCACCACAACACACGTATAGGCAGGGACTATGACTTCGTCTCCCTCTTTCAGATCAAGGGCATGGATGCAGGCGCTCAGTGCTACTCTTCCACCCATGAAAGCAAAGGCATAACGCGAACCGTTCCACTTCGCAAATTCGGCGGCGTAGTCGGAGACAACGCCGGCATCGAACCATTTTGAGCGGTCCTTAAGGGCCTTCCTTGCTATTGAAACGGCGTCCCGATCAAGCGTTTGGGCCACAAGAAAAGTTACATCCGGAGGCCCGGTTAAATACGCCCTCGCGTTCCTGACCAGATAGCGCGCCGCATCTATGCGACGCTTAACCCCAATATCACGCCCCGCAATCTTCATTTTTTGAGTGTGCCACGGACCGCCGATATTACATCTTCCACGTCCTCGTCGGTCAGCTTCGCAGAAATGGGCAGGCTCACCGTCTGCCTGCCGACACGCATGGCATTGGGGTAATCCTCGGGCTTCCACCCGAAAGTCTGCTGATAATAGGGGTGTTCCGGGATGCTCATGTAGTGGACACCGATGCCTATGTTCCGGCGCGTCATCGCATCGAGGAAGGCGTCACGGCTCACGCCGCTCTTCGCATCATCGACAAGTACCGTATAGAGATGGTACGCATGACGGGTTCCGGGCTCCGGAGCCCAGGGCAGTGTAAGGGGAAGAGAAGCAAGAGACGACATATATCGGTCCCAAATCTCCTTCCGCCTCTGCCAGTATTTTTCGATACGCTCCAGTTGGTGGATTCCGATCGCCGCCTGCAGGTCCATCATGTTATACTTGAACCCGCACTCAACCACACGGTAGTGTTTGAATCCCTCGTCACCGAACCGCTTCCAGGCGTCCTTGCTCATACCGTGAAGCGCGAGGACCTTGATCCTCGCAACGTCTTCCTCCCTGCGGGCAAGGACCATTCCCCCCTCTCCGGTGACGATATTCTTGGTAACGTAAAAACTGAAACACCCGAAGTCCCCGAAGGTCCCCGTCTTTTTTCCTCTGTATTCGGCCTCGATCGCATGGGCGCAGTCTTCAATGATCCTGAGGTCGTGTGACCGGGCAAGTTCGATGAGCGCGTCCATGTCGCACGGACGGCCCGCGAAGTGGACAGGGATAAGCGCCTTCGTTCTGTCCGTGACCTTTTTTTCGACCTCCGCGGGAGCGATATTCAGGGTGTGAGGATCGATATCGGCCAGTACGGGGGTGGCGCCCGAATGGATGATTGCGTTTACGGTAGCGCAGAAGGTAAGAGGGGTCGTAATGACTTCATCCCCGGGCTTAAGTCCCGCGGCTAATATGCTGAGATGAAGTGCGGCGGTACATGAATTTACCGCGGCCGTGTGTTCAGCGCCCTTATAGGCCGCAAAGTCCTTTTCAAATCGGGCCACCTTCGGGCCTGTGCCAAGCCAGCCGCTTTTGAGGCTTTCTACCAGTTCCCGGACCTCAGCATCTTCAATGACGGGTGCGCCGAAAATAAGGAACGAATCTCTTATTCTTTCGTAATCTCTCTCTTTCATCTCGGATCCACTTTCCTTTTCCGCCTGTTTATTTTTCCCTGAGGGAAGTCATGCGTATCTTCAGATATTCGGAAATGGGCATCAAATCACGGCATATTTCATCTTCGCTGAGCCTGACCAGGCGCTGGATTGTCCTTCTCTTTCTCATCATCATATTGAATCCCAGGACCGCGTCCAGCTTCCCCTTGAGAAAAGGGCGCCATTTTTTTGCAATAAAGCAGAAATAGCCAAAGGATGCGCATTCATAAACCACGCGCTGCGGGAGCGACTTGATGAGCAGTTTAAGCGGGACATTTTTCAGCCAGACCCACTCATTGTTCCTGGCAAAATAATAGACCGCCGTATTGCTCAGGCTGCCGATGGAGGCGCTCACCTTGTGATAGACCACGGCATCGGGGACAAAAAGACACTTCCATCCCGCCAGCCAGGCGCGCATGTTGAGGTCAGTATCTTCATGGTTCAGAAAAAAATCATCGTCCAGGAACCCTATCTCGTCAAGCATCGATCTTCGGTATAACACGGCAGCTGCGCAGGCGCCGGGAATCATCCTTCTTTCCGTGAATCTTCCCGCGTCCTCGTTCTCTCCGATCTTGGTGCCGGTAAAGGCCGTGGTGAAGATATCTCCTGCACTGTCGATCCTGTTTGTTCCCGCTATGATGATCTTGGACGAGCAAAGGCCGATTCGATCGTCGGATGAGATCGATTCGATCATGAGCTCGAGCCATCTTTCCGAAAGCACCGCGTCATTATTGACGAGGGCGATATAATCGCCTCTTGCCTGCCTGTATCCCTCGATGTTGCCTCCCGTGAAGCCCCTGTTTTCGGAAAGCCCTATTAACTTGACTGAAGGATGCTTTTCAGTGATGAAGGATGGAGAGCCGTCTTCAGAGCCGTTGTCAACGACAATGATTTCATAGCCCTTGTATGTCTGGTCGTAAAGGGAATTCAGACACCTGTCAATCAAATGTCTGCCGTTCCAGTTAACAATTATTACGCTTACCAACATGAATGCACCGTCACAGGGAGCCCGGGCAGATAGCTTTCCATTATATGCATATCTGCGCCGTCTCAGCTGCCTCCATATATTAACAGGTTCATCATGGAATTCACCCGCGGAGTAACACGGTCCTCCATTGCCGAAATCCCTTGCCCGGAAGAAGGCATGCCGTTATTCCTTTATGCCACCCTCATCAGTACCTTATAAATCCCACAAGTATCAACCAGACAACCACGGTCATCGCAAGCCATTTGTCCAGCATCAGGGCCTCCGTCGGATCGCCGGTCCCCCGTTTTGATTGCATGATATATCTGAAGAGGCCGAAGGTCACTACCGGGATTGTATAGACGAGCCGCTGATACTGTTCGATCGTATATAGGGCATATGAGATCAGAGCAGCCGCAGAGGAGATCGTCAATATCTCACTCAGGGTGGATATGGAATATGCGTTCATGCTCTTTCTGTGGTTTTCGATATTTTCTTCAAGCAGGCTGACCTCGCCAAGCCTCTTTCCGGAAGCGAGCATAAGGGATATCATGAACATCGTTACCAGGAGCCATTTCGATACCTCCACGTTGAAGGCAGCGCCTCCCGCCAGGATCCTTATGACGAACCCTGCTGCTATGCAGAATATGTCCACTATTGCGATATGTTTGAGACGAAGACTGTAGGCCGCCTGCAGGAGGAAATAACCGGACACGAAAAAGAAAAAGAAAAGCCCGATCTCGTAAGAAAGGACAAAGGAGAAAACCAGCAGAAAACCTGCTACCAGTGCGGCCTTTCTCCGGCTGATGTCCCCAGCGGCCACGGGCCTCTGCTTCTTCCTCGGGTGGTGTTTATCGTTTTCGATGTCGATGATGTCGTTAAGGATATAAGCTGAGCTTGCGCAGAGGGAAAAAGACATGAAAACCGGGACAAGAAAGGCCTTCGTCTCGTAATGAAAAAAATTCCCGCCGAAGAAAGGCGCAGCGAACAGAAAAAGGTTCTTTACCCAGTGTTTCGGCCTGAGAAGAGACAGATAGGATGAGATCATCGCCCCTCTATCGATAACACTGCCTTCATCGCCATGCGTGCCATAGGATTACCGGGATCCAGCTCTATGATCTCTTTATAGAATTTGACGGCCAGGTCCTTCTTGCCAAGCAGATCGCATGTATAGGCAAGTCCAAATTTTGAATTCAGAAAAAGCGGATCGATCTCCGATGCCTGGCCATACATCCAATTTGCCTTTTCCAGCAACCCCCGCTCTTTACGCTCAAGGTACTCCGAAAGGTATATCGTCCCGAGATTATGATAGATGGAACGGTCGCTTCTATTATAGCGCAGCGCTACGAGAAAATACTTTTCCGCCGCCGGCAGATCCTTTCTTTGCAGCGAAATGAGACCGAGGGTGTTGAGGAGATTTCCCAAAAGGCTCTTCTTTACATTCCCGTTGAGCCGAAGGGAATCCAATCGTGCAAGGGTGACAATCGCCTCTTTTTCGGCTTCATCATAATGCTTGTTCCGGTAGAGGGATATGGCATAAAGTGAACGGGCTGATGCCGAATCGGGATTTTCGGCCGCCTCATACCGCCAGAGGGAAAGATCATCCTGCCAGTCGGAAACTCTCGAATGCAGGCCAACAGAATATATAACGACAATGATGCCGATCAACAGCGCCCTGACCCGTCCATTGCCGACCCTGCCGATGGCCCAGGCCAGGGCGACCGAAAACCCGAAGACCGGCAGATAGAGATATCTGACAGCGACGGGGGTGGGCACCGTCTTCATGAAGATTACAGGAAGGGAAGGCAGGAGGGTAAGGATGATGAAGGCCAGACCGAATGCCAACAGGGCTTTCCTCTTATAGGCGGCGTAGACAAAAACGGCAACAGATAACAGCAGCATAATAATATTCATGCTGTTTTCGACACTCGGGAAAATGCTAAGGTGAAAGGGGAATATCAGCTTGTCAGGATAATAACCGAGACTATACAGAAGCTTCCAAAGAGGCGACGCTGCTGCGGCCGCCTGCCCTGCACCGGCTCCGGAAGACGGGGCTGAATGGAGGGCCCCGATATGGGGAATATGGGGCAGCTTTCTGAGTGAAAGATAGAGGACCATGACAAGAAAGTGAAGCACCATCGGCACAAGAGACTCTTTCACCCTTTTTTTCCTGATCAGCTTATCGTAGGCCAAGAGGACGAGGGGATAAAGAAAGGCGTTTTCCTTCCCGAAAAGTGCAAAGAGAAAAAACAGGGCAGAGAGGACAAGCCCCTTGGCGTCATTCTTCTCTCTATAGGCGACGTAGGACAAAAAAGCGAGAAAGAAAAAAAGCGATGCTATGATATCCGTCCTCCCCGATACCCATGAGGCGGAGTCGGCACGAACAGGGTGGAGCATGAAGAAGACGGCCGATGCCACCGCAAGGAAAAATTGTTCTTCACCGAAGAGATCGAGGGCGATAAGAAAGACCAGCGGGGTGCAGAAACCGTTCAAGAGTATGTTCGTCAGATGAAAACCCGCGGGGTATGCTCCCCAGAGGGCATAATCGAGCCCGTGGCAAAGGGCCAGAAACGGCCTGTAATAATCCTGCCCGCCAAGGAAAAGTCCGTATCCCTTGATGGCATGGATCTGTGACGACAGCACCAGGGCATCGTCCCAGACAAACTGATATCTGATAGTAGGCAGATAGACCAGGACAGAGGTGACAAAAAGCCCTAACAGAGCGATTATCTTCTTTTTTGAGAGGGAATCAGACATTCAGATCACATACTAGCACAGCGTAGAGAAACCCCGCAACAGCCGGGGCAGGAAGTCCTATTTTTGATTGCAACGTAAGGGAGAGGGCAGCCGCCCTCTCCCTTTATGGATATCTTAGTCGGAAGATACAATCTTGCTGAAGATCTTATTACCTGAATAGTCTTCACCGATGACCTGGATAGCGTTCTGCCCGGTTATACGCTGTATGGAGATCTGTCCGGCGCCCGGAGTGTTCGTATAAAGCGCAAGGTTGGAATCCCAAGGGCATTTCTTGGCAGTGATAGACGGTTTAAGGAGATACGAACCAACGATAGAATTTACATCTGTAGGGTGCCAATCTACAACACCGTTGTCATCGGTGTCAACTTCTGCAGAAGGGCTTTCGGAGATCGCCGTGAGCCATGAGACGAGTTCTCTGGTAGTAGAGTCTCCGCCTTCTGTAATGGTCGCCTTCTTTGACCTCTCCTGAACACCGATATATGCCGGAATTGCGATAGCCGCGAGGATACCGATGATCGCAACGACGATCAGGAGCTCGATGAGGGTGAAACCTTTTTGATTCTTGACGTTGTTTACTGCCTTGTACATGATGACCTCCTTTTCCTTCTGCGGCCAAGGGCCGCATCAATTATGCGACAAGAAAAAAAAGATAAATTCTCGGCTATCACCTCCTTGAAATATTCATAGCTGTCCTAAAAGATAGCAGGATCTATGCCATCCGATGAGCTGCAAATGTTCTTAAAAGTACCTGTTTCTGGCGCATGAGGTTCCCGGGATATGACAAATTATGGCACCGGCCGGCGAAAATATGTCAACCTGGCCCTGATTTCAGAAAAATTATGCGAACGCATGGTTTTAGTCCGGAGATATGATCTTACTGAAGAGTGTGACGCTTGAGTTGTCTTCCCCGATGACCTGGATCGCCTTCTGACTGCCTACCTGCGTTACTGAAATCTGGCCGGGGCCGGGAGCGCCGTTTGTAAAGAGGGCCTTACGGTTGTCCCAGGGGTCCTTCCTGACAGTAAGAGACGGTTTGGCAACGTAGGACGCAGTGATATGTGCAACAGTGTCTGGGTGCCAATCAACCGCACCGTCATCATTGGTGTCAACTTCTGCGGACGGGCTTTCCGCTATTGCCGTAAGCCATGAGACAAGCTCTCTTGTGGCAGAGTCTGCGCTCTCCATAATGGTCGCCTTCTTTGACCTCTCCTGAACACCGATATATGCGGGAATGGCGATAGCCGCGAGGATACCGATGATCGCAACGACGATCAGCAGCTCGATAAGGGTGAAACCTCTCTGATGCCTTACATTCTTTGTGGCTGGAAGCATCCTTGTCCTCCTTTTCCTTATTTCATATCAATGGCTTATCATGCAAGGCTGATCATATCGCAATGAACAACCCGCCAACAGATAAATCCGTTGCCTGTCGAAAGAGAAGCAATCTTTGTACCTGCCGTCCAGAAAGGCAGGTCGAAGGCCGGTATGTTAATACATTCCCCTTAAAAAAATCTGTGGTATAATTCTAAAAAAATTAGTCCGGGGAAGAATCGATGATGCGATTTATCGGCCTCGACGCAGGATCTGTAAGCGTAAAACTCGCTGTGCTCGACGAAAAAGGCTGCAGGGTGATAACACTCTACCGACGCCACCGGGGACAGCCCCTGAGCGTTGCCCTCGAACTACTAAAAGAGGTATCAGAAGATGCGGGGGCGCAGGCAGATTTCTCCCTCTCCCTGACTGGATCAGCCGGCAGGCTCATGGGCGAGATCCTCGGCGTAGAGCCTGTCAACGAGGTCGTCGCCTATGCCTATGCAAACCGGAGGCTTTATCCACATATAAGAACCATCATCGAACTTGGCGGGGAAGACTCGAAACTGATAATAGTCGGAGAGGATTCGAATGCAGCCAGGGATTTTTCGATGAATTCCCTCTGCGCAGCGGGCACGGGTTCTTTCCTTGACCAACAGGCCGAGCGGCTGAGACTATCCATAGAGGAGTTCAGCGAACTGAGCCTTAAGTCCAAAAATCCTCCGAGGATCGCCGGAAGGTGCAGCGTATTTGCCAAGTCCGACATGATCCACCTGCAGCAGATCGCGACTCCCGTAGAGGACATCGTGGCGGGTCTTTGCTTTGCCGTCGCAAGAAACTTCAAGGGCTCGATCGCCAGGGGCCGCGAGATGGTTCTGCCGGTGACGTTTCAGGGCGGGGTCGCCGCAAACGCAGGGATGAGGAGGGCCTTCAGGGAGATACTAGGCCTTCAGGAACTCATTGTCCCCGAAGAATATGCCCTGATGGGCGCAATAGGCGCGGCGCTTAAAGATAAGGAAGCGGGCAGGGTGCAGCATTTTGATATTTCACTCCTTGAGCGGTTCATCCATTCCCCGAGGCAGAAGGAAAAAGGCCACGTGCCTCTTATCAGGGAGGGCGACACCTTTCTTCAGAGACATAGCGAAAGCACTACGGGCATGAGAGATCTGCCTCTGGCAGCGGCAAAAACAGAGGCCTATCTCGGCGTTGATGTCGGATCGATAAGCACCAACCTTGCGGTGATCGATCAGGAATGCAGGCTTCTTGCAAAGCGCTATCTGATGACAGCGGGCAGGCCGATCGAGGCGGTGAAGCAGGGACTTGCCGAGATAGGCGAAGAGATAGGGGACAGGATCGTAATCGCAGGTGTTGCGACGACAGGATCGGGAAGGTACATGATCGCCGATTACATCGGAGCGGATATCGTAAAAAACGAGATCACGGCCCAGGCCACGGCAGCGGCCTTCATCGACAAGGACGTCGACACCATATTCGAGATAGGGGGCCAGGACTCGAAATATATCTCCCTCCGGGACGGCGTTATCGCCGACTTCGAGATGAACAAGGCCTGCGCCGCAGGCACAGGTTCTTTTCTTGAGGAGCAGGCTGAAAAGCTGAACATCCCTGTCAGGGGTGAGTTCCAGAGGATCGCCTTCTCATCCGGAAATCCCTGCAGGCTCGGGGAGCGCTGCACGGTCTTCATGGAAAATTCCCTGATGATGAACCTCCAGCGCGGATCGACAACCGAGGACCTCCTGTCCGGTCTTTCCTATTCTATAGTGCAGAATTATATCAACCGGGTAGTTGGCAAACGAAAGATCGGGAAAAAGATATTCTTCCAGGGCGGGGTCGCATTCAACAAATCGGTGGTGGCAGCATTCGAAAAGTATCTCGACAGACAGATCGCCGTCCCCCCCGACCATGACGTCACCGGGGCTATCGGCATGGCACTGATAGCAAAGAGGCATATGGAGGGCAACCGGCTTTCGACTACCTTCAAGGGATTCGAACTTTCGAAGAGACCTTACGAGATATCGTCCTTCGAATGCAGGGGATGCCCGAACGTCTGCGAGATTAACAGGGTGAAGGTAGAGGGCGAAAAGGGGTTTCTCTTCTACGGCGGACGATGCGAAAAATACGACGTAAGGAAGAACAGGGCGAAAAACACGATACCGGACCTCTTCGGATTCAGGGAGGAGATGCTCTGGAAAACACATCTCGGATACAGTGAAAAATTTAGTGAAACACCAGGCAGAAACCCTGAGGAAGGAGACCAATCACGACTCGCGCCTCGCGGTTCACGTCCCCGGATCGGCATACCTTATGTCTTTTACTTCCATGATTTTCTTCCCTTCTGGACTACACTGCTCTGGGAGCTCGGATTCGATGTCCTGGTCTCTCCCAGGACCGACAGAAACATCGTGGACCTGGGGCTTGAGAGCGTTCTTTCTGAGACCTGTTTCCCGGTAAAGACCGCTCACGGCCACATAAGGTATCTGATCGAAAAGGGCATAGACACGATATTCCTGCCGAGTTTCGTCAGCCTCAACAGGGAGGGCGACCCCTGCGAAAGGGGATTTGCCTGTCCCTATACCCAGACGATCCCCTATACGGCAAGGACCGCGTTCAGGGCAGCGCGGTTTCTCACCCCTGTTGTGGATCTCGGCAGGGGGAGAAGGTATATAGAGAAGGAGCTGAAACGGGTCCTGAAGCCCTTCGGGCCGGGTTCTGCGGCGATCAGGAAGGCCTATGATATCGCGCAGAAGGCGCAGGACGATTTCGTCAGGGCGATCAAGGAGGAAGGAAGGAGGACCCTTTCCGGCCTCAAGGAAAAGACGGTCGTTGTGGTCGGCAGGGCTTACAACGCCTTTGACAGCGGGGTGAACCTGGGGATTCCGAAGAAGCTTGCTGACCTCGGCATCCTCTCGGTGCCGATGGACTTTCTGCCGATAGAGGATGCAGGGGTGGAACGGGATTGGCCGAACATGTACTGGAAGGCAGGGCAGAAGATCCTGTCTGCCGCAAGAATCGTCAGGTCAAACCCGATGCTCTACGCGGTCTATATCGGCAATTTTTCCTGCGGCCCCGACTCGTTCATCACGAAGTATTTCGAAGAGGAGATGGAAGGCAAGCCCTATCTTCATCTCGAGATAGACGCACACAGCGCAGATGCAGGCGCAATAACCAGGTGCGAGGCGTTCCTCGACAGCATCGGAAACGAAGAGGGAAGGCGTGACCCTTCCACGAAAAAATCCCCTCACTCCTCTCTCTTCGCTCCGCGCTCGAAACGGACCGTCTATATCCCGCGGATGTCTGACCATGCCCTTGCGATAGCAGCCGCCTTCGAATACTGCGGGACTGACGCGGAGGTGCTTCCGGAACCAACGAAAGAGGCTGTGGACCTCGGCAAGAAATTCGTTTCCGGAAAGGAATGTTATCCCTGCGCGGTCACAACCGGGGATATGGTCAGAAAGGTGATGGAGCCGGGCTTCGATCCCGGGAAGTCCGCCTTCTTTATGCCGTCGGGCTCCGGTCCCTGCAGGTTCGGCCAGTACAATGTCTTTCACAGGCTCGTGATAGAGGAACTGGGGATGGAGGACGTACCGATCTTTGCGCCGAACCAGGATGAAAATTTCTATGAGCATCTCGGCGTTGTCGGACAGGACCTCGCGATGCGCTGCTGGGAGGGCATAGTCGCCATCGAACTTCTCAATAAGTGCCTGCGTGAGACGAGACCATACGAAAAAGAGAAGGGTTCCTCCGACGCCCTCTACACGGACTACCTCGGCAGGGCATACAAGTCCATTAAAGGGGCGGACGGGGACATCAGGGTCCTCCTCAGGAAGGCAAGGAACGACTTCGAAAACCTCCCGAAACATGCGGAGAAAAGGCCGCTGATCGGCATAGTCGGCGAGATATTCGTGAGGTCGAACCCTTTCTCGAACGAAGATCTTATACGGAAGATCGAGGCGATGGGATGCGAGGCCTATCTTGCCCCTGTCGAGGAATGGCTATACTACATCAACTACACCGCACTTCTCAGGGTCTTGATTAAAAAGGACTGGTCTGGTATCATTAGTCTTTCGTTGAAGAGGTTCTTTCAAAAGCGGACAGAGCAGAGGTTCGGCAGGGAATTCGAGGGACTCCTGAAGAATCTGCACGAGCCGGACACAAGAAAACTGCTCGACAGGGCGCGCCCGTATATTCATCCGTCCTTCGAGGGTGAAGCGGTACTCAGCATAGGCAAGAGCATCGAACTCATCGAAAAGGGTGCGGCCGGCATCATCGGCGCGATGCCCTTTGGCTGCATGCCCGGAACGATCGTAAGCGGGTTGATGAGGGGGCTTACGACCGAATTCGGTGTCCCCTGTCTGAGCATCCCCTATGACGGGACTGAATCTCTCACAACTGAAATTCAGCTTGAGGCCTTTATCGATCAGGCAAAGGAATACAAAAAAGCAGGCAAGACGCAAACAGTCAGCTAACAGGCAAGAAGCACTTGCTACTTTCTGAAAAGGAGGTGAGTCTGTGGGAAGCGTTGTAAAATGGCGTAAGAAAAAGATGAGCAAGCACAAACACAAGAAACTGCTCAAGAAGACCAAACATCAGAGAAGAAGGAATAAATAAGTTTTTCCCCTTCCTGTTTTTTAATACGTTGTCCACATATTTCAGCACTGCTTTCATTCCGGCAGGGAAAAGTCCGCTTCGAAGCGGCTGACCCTTATGCCGGCAAAGGGCATCGTGCGCACGTATTCCTGAAAGAGGACCTTCCTGACCTGGCCGGACATGTTTTTCCTTCCGCTTGCGTGGATGAGGTAGACATTCTCCCCTTCTCTGCTGATGATCCCGAGATGACCGATGATCTGGCCTTCCTGCATCCTTTCGGGAGAATTGACAAAGAAGACGATGTCCCCGCTTTTAAGCCGGTCGAGATTCAGGAGGATATTTTCAGGGGAGACAAAGGAAACCTTCTCCCTTCCCCTTATCCCTGGCATCTCATCGGTCTTCCCGAGGCTTGAGGTTATTTCCTTCCCCCACTTCCCGCTGTCGATCATGTCCTCCCCGTACTGGAACCGGTCCTCGTAATTAAGGACCTTCCCCTCACTGACCCTTCCCCTTGTTGCAAAACGCTTCTCCAGGGCAATCGATACAGCGTCATCGGGGTCCCTGCCCAGGGCCAGCTCAACCGCCCTGAAGGTGAGGTACATGCAGTCGACCCTTTCGTCCGCAACGATAACGCTCTTCCTTACGTATTCCCCGAGAGGGTCCGGATCATAGGGGGTGCCGACGAATCTCTCTGCCCAGAAGGCGATACGCTCTCCGACCGGCCTGTCTGCGACCTGCCGCTGAAGGGCGGCAACCTCTTCATTCGGCATCGCTGCCAGGACAAGCGAAGGAATGAACAGCACCAGGAAGAAGAGATATCTTGCCACGATTTTCTATTATAGACGATCGGCAGGAAACAGGCCATCCGGAAGTGAAATCTTTGAAACAATAAGCACTTATAGGGTATCATTCTAACATGATAAAACCTTTTTCAACTACCGGCATCGGGAGTCTCCCCCACCGCTTGGCAGAAGAGGCCTGCAACCTCATATTTGAGGCGGTGGATATCCCTTTTTGGCCGCAGCTTCCGAAGCGCTCATTCAAGGAATTGATGATTCCCCAGTACTCAGAGGGCATGCCCTTTTTCAGGATCGACACGGAAAGACAGACCTTCCGTATCGAGAGAAATTCACCGGAGGAACTCGAACGATTCTACGAAAGCTGGACCCCTGACAGCAGGATCGCCATATCGGAGGACTATGCTACGGGGCTTCATGTCTTTCTTGCGATGATCAGGAACCGGAGGTTTGATTATCTGAAAGGGCATGTCACCGGACCTCTCACCTTCACCCTTGGACTGAAAGACCAGGAGGGGAAGCCGATATATTTCGATGAAGAGCTCAGGGAGGTCTCCCTGATGCTTCTGAAGGCGAAGATAAACTGGCAGATCGATCAGCTGAAGGCGAATGCCGACAGGGCGATCATATTCATAGACGAACCTATTCTCTCTGCGCTTGGCAGTTCGGGGTACCTCGGCGTGAGCCCTGATGAGACCCTGAGGCTTCTGACAGAGATGGCCGGGGCGATACGCGCCGCTGGAGGACTGGCCGGCATACATTGCTGCGGCAATGCCGATTGGCCGCTCGTGATAAGAAGCGGCGCAGACATCATAAACTTTGATGCCTATGATTACATAGAAACGATAGCCCTTTACCCCGGGGAGTTCAGGGATTTCCTCGAAAGGGGCGGGTTTCTTGCCTGCGGGATAATCCCCACATCGGATGCGATCATCACCGAAACTCCCGAATCCATCCATGAACGGTTCAGTAGCGGAATCAGGAAGCTTTCCCTCAGCATCCCCGAAAGGCTTATCCTTTCGCAGATTATTCTGACCCCTTCGTGCGGGACAGGATCGAGGACGGTCGAGGAGACGCTCAAGGTCTTTCAGCTTCTCATGAGGCTTAAAGAGGAAATGGAATGAGAGGGGTCTTCATCTCGTTTGAGGGGATCGAGGGGACCGGCAAATCCACGCAGACGCGTCTTCTTGCCGGACATCTCCGCAAAAAGGGGTTTCATGTCATCGAAACGGCTGAGCCCGGCGGCACCCCTATCAGCATGAAGATACGCGAACTCCTCCTGTCGGTTGAACACAGGGAGATGGACCCCGTCACCGAGCTCCTCCTTTATAATGCCGCACGCGTTCAGCATATCAGGCAGGTCATCCTGCCTGCGCTTGAAAGGGGAGATATCATCGTAACCGACCGGTTCAGCGATTCTACGACCGCCTATCAGGGCTATGGGAGGGAGATAGAGCTCGAATTGATCGACACACTCGACCGGATATCGACAGGCCGCATGCGTCCGGATGTGACGCTGCTGCTCGACGTGGATGCAGCTGAGGGGCTAAGAAGAAACAGGGAGGCGAACAAGAGAGACCGCCTGGAGCTTGAGGACATCTCTTTTCACGAACGCGTCCGGAAAGGGTTCATCGCCATCGCCTCGAAGGAACAGGAGAGGATAAGGCTTGTCGACTGCTCAGGCGGCATGGAGGAAGTGCACTCCGAAGTCATACGGATAATAGATGCCTTCCTCGAAAAAAGGATGGGATGAGGTTATGGCTCTCAAGGACATCATAGGACAGGAAAAGGCTGTAGGGATGCTCCTTGGCATCATAAAAAGGCAGAGGCTTGCCTCTTCCTACCTCTTTGCAGGCGAGACAGGCATCGGCAAGAAAACAACCGCCATGAATTTTGCGAAGGCCCTTAACTGCACCAATACGACATATAACGATTCACGATTCGACGCCTGCGACCAGTGTGATTCCTGCGCAAAGATCTCCGCAGGTATTCATCCTGATGTCATCCTCCTTTCTCCCGAAGAAAGACAGATACGGATAGAAGAGATACGAACGATTGACGATGCCCTCTCCTTCAGGCCGTTTGAGGGAAGGAACAAGGTCGTGATCGTCGACGATGCGGAGACGATGAATATCGCCGCTTCAAACGCCTTCCTCAAGACCCTCGAGGAGCCGCCCGAAGAGAGTGTGATAATCCTCGTCTCTTCGAGGCCGGACCTTCTTCTGCCGACGATCCGTTCGAGGTGTTCGCGGATAGATTTTTCGCCCCTTTCTTCCGGGTCGTGCCGACGCGTGCTCCAGGGGAAGATCCCGGAAGAGAGCCTCGATTCGGCCGCAGGGCTTTCGATGGGACGGCCGGGCCTCGCCCTCGCCTCCGACCTGATCGAGGAGAAGAAATGGTTCTTCGACCTTCTCGACAGCATGCTCGAGGCGGGCAAGGACGGATGGGCATCGAAGGAAGACATGGATCTCTGGTTCGACCATTCACTTTCGATGCTCAGGGACATGGCGGTACTCAAGATCAACGGCGACAGAGGGACCCTCATCGCTGCGGACCGCTTGGAACAGCTCCTTAAGCTGGGCAAATCGGCCGACTTAGAGGTTATAATATATCTTTATCGGGAACTGAACCGTTTGAAGAGTATGCTGATATACAATCTGAACAAATCAGTGACGTGGAACTACACGGCATCGCTTTTACGAAAGGAACTTGCGCCGGGAAATGCCTGACGTTGTAGGGGTAAGGTTCAAAAGCTGCGGCAAGATTTACGACTTTGCGGTCGACGGCTTCGAGGTCCGAAAAGGGGACAAGGTCGTCGTCGAGTCTGAATTCGGCCTCAGTATAGGAAGCGTGATCACCGGGCCCCGCCCGCTTGAAAACACAGACCGTGACCTGAAAAAGGTCCTCCGCATCGCAGGCGAAGGGGACATCAGGCAGAAGGCCGATAACGAAACCTTCGCGAAAGAGGCGATGAACTTCTGCCTCGAAAGGATAATGGCGAGGGGCCTTCCCATGAAACTCGTCTGTTCCGAATCTACCCTCGATCGGAAGAGGATCGTCTTCTTCTTTACCGCCGACGGAAGGATAGACTTCAGGGAACTCGTCAAGGACCTGGCAGCCAGGTTCAAGACAAGGATCGAGATGCGCCAGATAGGGGTCCGCGACAAGGCAAAACTCGTGGGGGGGCTTGGCATCTGCGGAAAGGAACTCTGCTGCAGGAAGTTTCTGACATCCTTTGAGCCGATATCCATAAAGATGGCAAAGCAGCAGGAACTCGTCCTCAATACAGGAAAGCTTTCGGGGACATGCGGAAGGCTGATGTGCTGTCTCGGATACGAGTATACGGAGGCAACACATGCACCCGCTGAAGAGGAGACCGTCACAGTCGCAGCAACCGTAGAGGCGGTAAAAGAGGCAAAGAAAGAAGAGGAAGCCGCGACAAGGGAGGTCCCTTGCGCCATCCCGGAAACGCCTAAGCCGCAGGCCCCGCCCTCTGAGGAGGCCCCGGTTACAGCCGAGGCAGCGGCCGGGCAGGCGGAAGGGCAAAAGCGCCACAGGAGAAGAAGAAGACACAGGAAGAGGTTCCAGAAGAATGAACAGTAAGTTCTACGTCACGACCCCGATCTACTACGTAAACGATATACCGCACATCGGCCACGCATATACGACCGTCGCAGCCGATATCCTCGCGAGATGGAACAGACTTCTTGGCAAAGAGGTCTTTTTCCTGACAGGAACGGACGAGCACGGCCAGAAGGTCGAAAGGGCTGCAAAAGACAAAGGTCTCTCCCCGAAGGAACATTCAGACCTGATGGTAGAAAATTTCAGGGCGCTCTGGAAGAGGCTCGATGTCTCAAACGACGCCTTCATCCGCACCACCGATCCCCAACACATAAAGACCGTGCAGGGGCTTTTGCAGATGCTTTGGGACAAAGGCGAGATCGAAAAGAGGGAATACTCAGGATGGTACTGTACACCCGATGAGAGGTTCTGGACCGAGAAGGACCTCATTGACGGCAAATGCCCTGATTGCGGAAGGCCTGTGGATCAGATCCTCGAGGAAAATTACTTTTTCCTCATGTCCAAATACCAGGAAAGGCTGACCGAATATATCGAAAGAAATCCCACCTATATCCTGCCTGAGACAAGGAGAAACGAGGTCCTCGGGTTTCTGAAGAACAATACCCTCGGCGACCTCTGCATCTCAAGGCCAAAGCAGAGACTCTCGTGGGGAATCCCCCTTCCCTTTGACGAAGATTTCGTGACCTATGTCTGGTTCGACGCGCTTGTTAACTATTTCTCTGCAACCCGCTATCTTGCGCCTGAATCAGAAAAGGCGAGGCTCGGTGAATTCTGGTGGCCCGCCTCTCATCATCTGGTGGGAAAGGACATACTCACGACGCATGCCGTCTACTGGTCGACAATGCTGATGGCCCTTGGCTTTCCCCTTCCCGGCAACATCTTCGCCCATGGATGGTGGACCGTCGAGGGAAAGAAGATGTCGAAGTCGCTCGGCAATGTCGTTAACCCAAATGAGATGGTTGAAAAATACGGTGTGGATGCGTTCCGCTACTTCCTCTTCCGGGAGGTGCCCTTCGGGCTTGACGGCGATTTTTCGGAAGAGGCGCTCGTAAACAGGATAAACACAGACCTTGCAAACGACCTGGGAAACCTCCTCAGCCGTTTCATCACGATGGCCGAGAAATATACCGGAGGAGTTATCGAACAGCCCCCGGCAGGCACATCTGTAAAGACCGCGACAGAGGAGCACAGGGCAGAGTGTCTGTCCGCCTCTTCAGGCGTGCTTTCGGAGGAGCTCTGGCTGCACCTTCGGTTCAACCACATCCTCGAAGGGATATGGACAATCGTCAGGGCCTCGAACAACCATGTAGCAAAGACGGAGCCGTGGAAACTTGCAAAGGGTGACTCTGATGCGGTCAAAGACGTGATGTTCAGCCTCTGGAACGGCCTCAGACTCGCATCGCTCTTCCTTTATCCCTTCATGCCGGAGACCGCGGAAAAGATATGGAAACAGCTTGGGATGAAATCTTTGACTGAAGAGGTGAAAGAGGGCATTTCTGCGGGCGGTACCAGTACGGCTTTATTCTCCTGGGAATGGATGCCCGGATACGCGGTGAAGGTGACAAAGGGCGAACAGCTCTTTCCGAGGATTGAGAAGAAAAAGGAAGAAAAAAAGATGGAGATACAGACAGAGAAAAAACCGGACCAGAAGGGGGAATCAGAAAATATCATCGGCATACAGGATTTCATGAAGGTACAGCTGAAAGTGGGAAAGGTGCTTGCGGCTGAAAGGGTGAAAAAATCAGATAAGCTTGTCAAACTCCAGGTCGACACAGGGGAGTCGCGTCAGATAGTCGCCGGGATCGGAAAGGCCTACACACCAGAAGACCTCGTCGGGAAAAAGATCGTTGTCGTGACGAACCTCCAGCCTGCAAAGCTGATGGGTGTCGAATCAAACGGCATGCTCCTTGCGGCAACGGGCGCTGACGGCGTGCCGGTGATCCTCACGCCTGAAAAGGATGTCGAGCAGGGGGCAAAGATTAAGTAGCCTGTCCTCTTGTTCTTTCAGAGCTTATATCATTTTGGCGGAATGAAGAGTTATCGGAAAGAGCTTTGGTTTGAGGTACCTACCCGGAGGGCCTTTATCAACATCACTCCGAAGGTAGAGGAATGCCTCAGGGAAAGCGGTGTTCAGGAGGGGCTCGTGCTCGTAAATGCGATGCATATCACGGCCTCAGTCTTCATCAATGACGACGAATCAGGGCTCCATCACGACTACGACGTATGGCTCGAAAAACTCGCCCCGCACGAGCCGGTTTCTCAGTACCGCCACAACGTAGGCGAAGACAACGCCGATGCACATATGAAGCGCCAGATCATGGGACGTGAGGTGGTTGTTGCGGTCACCGGGGGAAGGCTTGACTTCGGCACATGGGAACAGATCTTCTACGGCGAATTCGACGGAAGACGTAGAAAGAGGGTCCTCATCAAGATTATCGGGGAGTAAATTCCTGAAATGGTGAGGAAGACCTTATCGCCCGCCAAGTTGCTCAAAGCCGGATCTCTCGCGGGCCTTTTGCTGATAAGCCTCTTCTTCCAGGGCTGCGCGAGTCCCGGTGGCAGCTCGTTTACACTCGATGTCGCCCATATCAATGACACCCATTCCCACCTCGAACCGGTTGAACTGACGCTCATGCTCGATAATGCGCCGACCAGGGTGGAGGCCGGCGGGTTTCCGAGGCTTGAGTCGGCTATCGAAGCGATCCGGATGAAGGAAAAGAACGTTCTCTTCCTCCACGCGGGAGATGCTGTCCAGGGCACGCTTTATTTCACCAAGTACGGGGGCAAGGCCGACATGGATTTCCTTGACCTTCTCGGCCTAGACGTCATCTGCCCAGGAAACCATGAGTTCGACAAGGGGCCGGCCCTCCTTGCGGGTCTTATCGGGATGGCCCGGTTTCCCTTTGTCTCGTCAAGTATAGATTCCTCGGCGGATCCGCAGCTTTCCGGCAGGATCGTACCGTACGTGATAAAGACGTTCGGCGCCTCCGGAAGGGAGCGGGTCGGCATCATCGGCGTGACGACACCGGACACACCGGTTCTTTCGAGCCCCGGTCCGGCGATCAAATTCGAGGACCCTGAGACGGCTGTATCGAAGACGGTCGAACTTCTAAAATCCAAGGGGATCGACAAGATAATCGTCCTTTCGCATCTGGGGTATAAGCAGGATATCGCCCTGGCCGACGAGGTGCCGGGGATAGATGTCATCGTAGGCGGACATTCGCACACCCTTCTTGGGGACAAGCAGGCCTTTTCGGCGATAGGCATGACCGCGGAAGGAGATTACCCGACGGTGACAAAGGGGCCGACGGGCGAAACGGTGCTGATCGTGCAGGCGTGGAAGTGGACGGCCGTCCTTGGGGAGCTCAAAGTAACCTTCGACAAGAAAGGCCGTATCACCGCGTGGAGCGGAAGGCCCAGATTGATCCTCGGGGAGACCTTCATGAGGAAGGATGCGGAGGGGAGATATGAGCGGGTTTCGGAGGGCTCCGCCGGATATGATGCCATTTTGCAGGTGATCGGGTCTTCAGGGGTTGCCGTCGTCTATCCTGAAGACCATGAAGCGCGGAAGAAACTTGCCTCCTATGCCGCACCGCTTAAGACATTCATGAGCGAGGTGGTGGCCAACGCTGCCGGGGACATGGGAAGGGGAGACAACAGCGGTCCCGGCCCTGTCGTCGCCGACAGCATGCTTTGGAAGACGGCCGAGTTGAAGACACGGATCGCGATTCTGAATGCGGGAGGAGTCAGGGCCGACCTCGCTGCCGGAGCCGTTACGGTCGGGGATATCCATGAGGTTCTTCCCTTTGACGACACCCTCGTGGTAATGGATCTGACCGGTGCCCAGATCAGGCAGGCGCTTGAGGAGGGAGTGGATTTCATGGCAGGCAGGGGAAACGACAGCCCTTACGTGTATGTCTCGGGTATCTCCTTCATGATCGATGAGGCAAGCCAGAAAGGGCAGCGGATCGAGCAGCTTAAGGTGAAGAAGACCGATGGCGGATACGCCGATATCGACCCCGGGACGACTTACAGAATCGTTACGAACAGCTTCCTTGCCGGAGGCGGCGACGGGTATGAGGCCCTTAAAAAAGCAAAGGGATACCGCCTGGACACGGGATTTATTGACGCCGACGCCTTTATGGAATATATCAGGTCGCTCGGTGCCCTGTCGAACCCGACCGGAATCAGGATCGTTGTGAAAAAGAGGCATGGCCGGAAGAAAGGACTGCATCTGCCCGAGGCCGCATAGCAGTCATACTGGCGTTGCCATACTATCGCCGTGCTCCCCTGAAAACAATATCAGTGTGTCATCCGGTGGATTCTCGCAGGCTCCGTGCGGTTCAAAATGCCGTTAGCACTTTGAGAACCAACGTCCCCAAATTTAGATGATACCCGCTTTTGCGAAGTTCGCTTTAAGTCCATATTACCAGCAAATGCCAACTTGATAATACCGTATTTTCAACGGGCCGAATCTTTTCCTTTTGAACTAATTGTGTTAAGGTGAAATTGGGATAGTAATTGTTCCACCACACAAGCTCGAGCGCCCAGCAAAGAGGAAAAGGCCCATGAGACACACGCGCATCATCGTCACTCACTACGGCGGTCCCGATGCACTTCGGGTGGTTGAAGAAGAGCGCCCCGAGCCGAAGGATGGTGAAGTGCGCGTGAAAATGCTGGCCGCAGGTGTCTCCTTGCCCGATATAATGGCGCGTGAGGGCATTCATCCCGTAACGCCGCCTGTGCCCTTCACGCCGGGGTGGGATCTGGTTGGCGAGGTGGATCGGCTCGGCAACGGCGTCTCCGGAGTCGAACTGGGCCAGATAGTTGCCGCGCTGCCGATCAGCGGTGCGTACGCGGAGTTCGTCTGTCTGCCGCAACGTGAACTTGTTCCGGTGCCATCCGGATTGGATGCCGCCGAGGCTGTCAGCCTTGTGCTCAACTACGTCACGGCATACCAGATGCTGCGACATTCCGCCAAGGTCAAACCGGGCCAGCTCGTTTTGATTCACGGCGCGGCAGGCGGGGTCGGCTCGGCACTGCTGCAACTTGGGCGCCTCGCCGGACTGGCGATGTACGGCACCTGTTCCTCGCGAGGGGCGTCGGCCGTTTCAGATCTGGGCGGCATCCCGATTGATTACCAGCATCAGGACTTCGTGAAAGAAATTCTTCGCCTCACGAGCGAGGGTGTAGACGTTGTCTTTGACGGCATCGGCGGTACCCACATCTGGCGTTCCCGGAAGGCTCTCCGTCCCGGCGGCAAGGTAGTGGCCTATGGCCTTACTTCCTCGCTGCGCCAAGGGCGAGTGGCTTCAGGTCGTGGAGGGCGTCGGCATCGCTTTCGTGGAATCGCCATCTTCGGGTTGTATATCGCCGGCGGCTGGCTTCTCCCGGGCCGGAGACGGGTGGTCCCTTACAGCATCCAGTGGCTCAAACGGCTGAAACCGGGATTGTTTCGACAGGATTTGATCGCCCTGTTCGACCTCCTTCACCAAAAAAAGATCAAGCCGCTCATCGCACAGCGATTTCCGCTTGCCGAGGCAAGACACGCACAGGAGTTGCTTGGAAAGGGAGGCGTGACAGGAAAGATCGTGCTCGTGAGCAACGGGTCATCGACTGAATCAGGAGCGCATTAATAACAGCGGACGGCGCTTCGCGCCGCGATGTGGAGGAAACTATGACCAGGCAGGACGATCAAGGTACAAGCAACGAAGATACACAAAAGAGCGCCTTGAACAAGCGCCTCGAGGCTATCGGCTGGGGGCTGTTTCTGATCATGATGGGTGTCATCTGGCTTGTTCCCGATGAACAGGTCCCGCAAGGCACCTGGCTGATCGGGGCGGGGCTGATCATGCTGGGGGTCAATGGGGTTCGCTACCTCAAGGGCATCAAGATGAGCGGGTTCACCATCGTCTTGGGTATCCTTGCACTGGCCGCTGGACTGGGTGGTCTCTTCGGTGTAAAGCCACTGATCGCCATTTTGCTTATCCTTATTGGGGCAAGTATCATCCTGAAGCCGCGAATTGAGAAAAAGAAAAGTTGACCTTGCTTTAAGGAATTGCCCGATGGTGCAACGCAGAGTCCTGATTCGAGAGCCACAATCCGCCGTTGCCACGGGTGTGGCCTGCTTTCGACCTGTTATTTATTCTTTAATTCCCTGATCTCATCCCTCAGGGCTTTTATTTCTTTCCTGAGCTCTTCAATGCCTTCGTCACGATCTGAAGGCCGTCTGCCGCAAAAGCCGCCACGACCGAAAAACCGGCTGACTATTAAGAGCATCAGCAGCATGAAAATAATCCCAAAGAACGGAAAGATCCACCAGCCATACATCGGGCCCCACCACATCGCAGTCACCTCTTTTTAAAAGCCTTGTCTTCGTTTTTCAAAGCAGCCTCCGTAAGTCAATTAACTTTTCTTAGTTGGCTATTTTCTTATCAGCTTTCTTACAAACGGAATAGTCGTAAGGACACCGATACTGAGAAGAGTCCATCCCACTGCCTTTCTATGTTTCCGAACCCTCTCAGCTAATAATAATCCCGCACCTGCCCCCAGCATTCCGCGTGTCCCGGCTAAGATACCTATTTCGGGTAATGACAATTTTACTTTTCTCATGATTTTCTCCTCCTAAGAAAATTGTATCACTTGCGAGAAGTAGCACAAGAATGCGAGGAAAGAAGGTTTAGATATGTCGAAGCAGGGACCGAAATGAGACAGAACATAGTGCCGAGAGAATGTTGCTTTTTTATGAGCACTACCGGCTATGTTCGCCCTTTTTTCTGAGTTCTCGGTGTCTGAAACAACCCGTCACATGATCGTTTACCATTCCGACTGCCTGCATGAAGGCGTAACATATGGTAGTGCCGACAAACTTAAACCCTCTCTTCTGCAGATCTTTGCTCATGGCATCAGACTCGGGAGTGTGAGAAGGAACATCGCCAATCTTCTTCCATGAATTCTGAATAGACTTGCCATTGACGAATTGCCAGATATAGCGATCAAAACTCCCGAATTGCTCCTGCACCTTCAGGAATCCTCTTGCGTTAGTGATGGCCGCGTTGATCTTGAGCCTGTTTCTTACGATTCGGGGATCTGTCGCCAACCTGGAGACATCATCCACGGAGAACCGGGAAATTTTCCGGGCGTCGAAATTCTTGAAAGCCTTTCTATAACCTTCTCGTTTTCCGAGGATGGTGGACCAACTCAGACCCGCCTGCGCACCTTCCAGGATAAGGAACTCCAACAGGCTCTTGTCGTCGTGGACAGGTTCGCCCCATTCAGTGTCATGATAGCCTCGCACCAGTTCGCTGGTGTCAGCCCATTCACAGCGATTCACGGCAAATCCTCGCATCTTATTTCATCTTCGACCGCAGCCCACGACCTTTTCAGCCAGTTCAACCGTAGGATTGATTAGACCCCGGACAACGGCAATGACCTTTTCAGCCATGCAAGCTCCTAAACCCACTTCACCACCGGCACCTTCTTTGGAGGTCTCTCAGGATACCCAAAGAGTATCGGACCGAATATCGTCTCGTCATCCTTGAGGCCAAGTATCCCCTTTACTTCCTCGTCGTCCGTAACCATCGACCCGAAGCCTACCCAACAGCTTCCAAGCCCCATTGAATAGGCGGCCAGCATCATGTTTTCACAGGCCAACGGGCATGAATGCTCGGCATACCTCCCTGATCCTATGACAAAGACGATCACCGGGGCGGAGTAGTAGATAGGGTCCGGCAGTTCATCGAGCCTCTTCATGATCGCCTCATACCGCGCGGGATCTATATCCTTCACAGGCTCAAGGATCTTCCTTGCGTTTGGCAGCGCTGCCCTGAGAAGCTTCTTCTTTGCCCCTCCGTCTTCGATCACAACGAACCTCCAGGGCTGGCTGTTCATCGCTGATGGGGCCTCATTGCCGGCATCGATGATCGCATCTACGATATCCCTTGAGACCGGCTTCGACTGATATGACCTTACAGACCTTCTTGCCATTATCGCTTCGATCACCGCGTTCATCTGTTCCTCCTCTATGCTGCGCCACATTACCTTCTGAAAGCCTTCACCTCGTTGTCAGAGGCTACGTAGATGCGGCCGCCTGCAAGGATCGGCGTATGGTAGCGTCTCACCCTGCCTATCAGATCTCCCGGTCCTCCGCCTGCATATACGGTCTTTCCTGTGTCGCCGTCAAAGCCGTGGAGGCGGTTGTCCCCCTCTGCGCCGACGCTCCAGACTATCGCCTCTTTATGCCCATCGGTCGTTGTGACCATGGGGGAACCCATTCCGTTTTGTCTGGCGCACCAGGCGGTCTGAACGGAAGGAGGAGCGCCAGGCACGATCCTCACCGATGTCAGGTCGCCCGACTGTCCTGCCGGGCAGTTTATGCCTTCTCCCTTGAAGACCACGTACGTTCCACGTGAGGTGGTATATGAAGCCGCACCGCCTATGATCGCATTTCTTGCCACCCTGGCAACCGCGACCTGATGGCCTATCCCCCCCATGTCTGTCCTGTCGATGAGGTAGATCTTTCCATCCTTTCCAAGACCCACAAGGAGCTTCGAAGGCCTTGATCCCGGCACGTCCAGCACGAGAGGGGCAGTTCCGCCGAGGTCGAGGTCGGCCGCATCGAGAGTCCGCCAGTTGGCCGGGGCAAAGTAATCGGAGGGCCGGCCGCTGAAAACAGGACCCGCATTGAACCGAAGGATCGATTCGCCTCCTGCCCAGGAAGAAGCGCCGAAGGTATTTCCTGTTGCTATGAAGAGGTTGCCCTTTTCCGAGGCCACTCCTCCCGGCGCCCAACAGCCACCGCCGGATGCTGAAGTCGCCCACGCCCTGGGCGCCGCGGGGTTTGCTAGAGGTATGCCGACGAGCCAGCCGTGGTAATCGCCGCAGTCGCCGTAATGCCCGCCGTATGGAACATACACTACGCCTCTTACGAAGGCCAAAGCGCCGCGCTGGTTCTGGACCGAAGGGTTGAAGGTTATCCTGCTGAATCTCACCCTTTCAGATACATCGACCGGCCAGCCCGGGAGGGTCGAGCCGTCCCTGAGCGACAGGGCAAAGACAAGGTGCTTTTTCGTCTTGCCGCCATCAGGAGTTGTCATCGCATCAAGAAAGACAGTGCGTGAAGAAATATCGATGACAGACGTTCCTGTTATGCCAAGGGGATCGATATTCCCGCAGGGAAGATACCGCAGGGCAACCGGAGTGCCGAGGCTGCGTGACCATACCGTCGCGCCTGTTTCCGCATCGAATGCTGAAACGTTGTTTTCCTCAGTGGCTGCGATGACAACGTCCCTTCCTCTTCCGCCTCCGGAGACGTAGAGCAACTGGGCATAGATCGCGCCGCTGATTTTCGCACTGAAATTCCTGTCAATGTGGAAGGAAGCGGCCGATGCCCTCGTCAGGCTAGGGTCAACGTAAACACCATCGCGCCCCGGACTGTTATGATATTCCGTAACGGAACGGGTCATTCCGGCCCCGCTGCTTTTCGAACCAAAGGAGTGGAGGAGGCCCCCCACAAAGAATATGAGAACGCCTGCCACCGCCATCGAAGACATTACGCGCATACCCTTCATTCATCCCTCATAACCCATTATATCTCTCAGGGGATATATCTCCATCGTTGAAAAAAAATGGAGTCATCACGTCCGCCTCTCTTTCACGGATTCATAAAGGCTCTCATAATAATATCCTCATTGCCGTCATTCCGGCAGTGTATAAAGCCGGAATCCAATCGTTGTCTTTAAAGTCGCTGGATGCCGGATTAAGCCCTCCGGCATGACAGAAAAAAGACGAGAGAGGGGAACACTGTTTTGAGACGGTTAATAACATGCAACTTCCGCTACGCAGCTGCGAGGATCACCGTCTTAATGGGACCGTAATTTCTATCGGGGAACATCTTTCGTCGGTGTCTCTTCGACAACAACAGGGGCGAACCTGCGTCTGATGTCAGGCAGAAATGCTGTCAGGATGCCAAGAAGCGGCAGAAAGGAGCAAAGGTGATAGACGAAATCGATACCGTAGCTATCGGCGAGTCTTCCAATCACTGCAGCGCCTATGCCGCCCATGCCGAAGGCAAAGCCGAAGAAGAGGCCTGAGACAGCGCCGACCTTGCCAGGGATGAGTTCCTGCGCAAACACGAGTATTGCGGAGAAGGCGGAGGCGAGGATGAAGCCGATGATGAAGGCGAGTATCCCTGTCCATTGGAGATTCGCATATGGCAGGGCAAGCGCAAATGGCGCAGCGCCAAGGATCGAGATCCAGATGACGCGTTTTCTTCCGATGCGGTCTCCGATGGGACCGCCCATGAACGTGCCTGTTGCGACGGCAAAAAGAAAGGCGAAAAGATGCACCTGCGCAGACTGAACAGACAGGTGGAAGCGGTGCATCAGATAGAAGATGAAATAGCTGCTGATACTTGCAAGGTAGAAGTACTTCGAGAAGATCAGCACAAGCAAAACCAGCATGGCCAGTGCGACCTTGCGCCTCGGAAGTTCAAGGTACGATCCCGCACGAGAGGCCTTGCTGCCTCCAAGGGACCGGCTGTGCCGTCGGTACCACCCCCCGACCTTCAGAAGCACCGAGATCGCCAGAAGTGCAACCAGAGAAAACCAGGCGATGCTGCCCTGCCCCCTTGGGATGACGATCCAGGCAGCCAGAAGCGGGCCCATCGCAGTGCCCATGTTTCCTCCGACCTGAAAGGTAGACTGTGCAAGCCCGTGCCTGCCTCCTGAGGCCATGCGGGCAACCCGCGAGGACTCGGGGTGGAAGACAGACGAACCGGTGCCGACAAGAGCAGCGGAGAGAAGGAGCGTGGTGTAGTTCGGAGCTGCTGCGAGTGCCAGAAGGCCTACGAGCGTGCATCCCATCCCAAATGCAAGTGAGTAAGGCTTCGGGTGGCGGTCAGTGTAGAGCCCGACCATAGGCTGAAGGAGAGATGCCGTCAGTTGATAGCTCAGTGTGATGAATCCTATCTGGGCAAAGCTCAGATGAAACCCGTCCTTGAGCAGTGGATAAATGGCAAAGATCAGAGACTGGATCGTATCGTTCAGGAAGTGCGAAAAACTGATCGCACCGAGCACCCTGAACCGCGTCTTGTCTGCGTTATCTGAAGCGCCGTAAGGCATCCTATCGGATCTCCCTGTCTTTCATTTCCGGTGATGACGGCCTGAGATCAGGCGCGGGCGATGACCCTAAAAAAGGGCCTCGAGAAACATCCTGCCGTAGGCCATTGTCTCGATCCTGCCGTCGCAGATGAGGACCCTTCCGGTGTCTTCCCTTGAGCGGATCAACCTGCCAAACCCCTGCTTGAACTTGAGCACCGCCTTCGGAAGGGAATAGTCGTAAAAGGGGTTTCCACCATTTTTTTCTATGTCTTCCGTCCTCGCAAGAGTTATCGGCTCTGTCGGGACGTCAAAGGGCAGTTTCGTGATGATGAGGCATTTAAGAGAGTCGCCCTTCACGTCGACGCCTTCCCAGAATGAGTCGAGACCGAAGATAACGGAATTCTCGCTCTGCCTCATCGTTTCGAGCATAAGGCTGTTTGGCATCTCACCCTGCACCATGGGCTTAAGCCCCATACGCCTCAGGGCCTCGCATGAGCGCTCCCAGGTCCTTTTCATCACATCACGCGACGTAAAGAGGGCAAGCACCCCTCCGTCTTTCTTCGAGCACTCTTCCCTTATCGCCGAAGCAAGCGCCTCAATACCGTTACCGGACTGGAGATTGATCTCTTTTCTGATCTCAAGCGAGATCTGGCTTCTTAAGTCAAAGGGTGACCGCACAAGCACCTTTTCGGAGCCGCCAACGCCCAGGATCCTTTCCATGAATCCGAAATCCCCGGAGACTGAGAGCGTGGCAGAGGTGAGGATCACGGATTCGGCTGAGGCGACGATTACGTCCCGTACGAATTCGGTCGGGTAGACCGGGGCCATCCGAAGAGATATCCTGTTTTCCTCCACCTCGGCCCAGCGCACATACTGCTCCGCTTCATCGGGAAACGTCTCAAGACCCTCAGCAAGGCCCCTCAGTTTGCCGACAGCCGCCGTGAGTTCGATCTCATCATCTTCGCTGAAGAGGCCAAGAGCAGATTTTTTCATCTCCTCGATGAGCGATCCGATCGAGGCCGAAAGTCCATACATGATATCTTTAAGGAAAAAGGTCCCCTCTATCCGCTCTCTGTGCCTCGTGCCTGTCTTCACCTTCATCCAGAAGATCTCAAGGTCGGCCCTGAGGGATTCAACGGGAGAAAAAAGATCCGGACAATTGGCGAGAAGCCCCCTGTAGGTGCCCCTGTCTCCCAGTTTGAGGAGCCTGTTTAGGGTAGTCTCGAACATTCCCCTTGAAAGGGTTATCCCCACCTGATCGGAGACGACCTGATCGAGCGCATGTGCCTCATCAATGATCAGTACGTCCGCCTCGGGCAGGATCTTTGAGTCATCCGAAAGCATCGCGTTTATGCCGGTCAGTGCGTGGTTTGCCACGACCACCTGCGCCCTCTCCCATCTTTGCCGCGCCTTATAGTAAAAGCACCTGCTGAAATACGCGCATTTCTTGCCCCCGCAGGCATCTGCATCGGAATGTACCTTTTCCCATAAAACGGACTTCCCGAAACCATACTCTTCGATGTCACCCGTTTCTGTATTGTTGGCCCATCCGACAAGGCGTGCGTATTCCGCAGACTCCTCGTTGTCTGAAGGCCTGAAGGCGTTAAGCCTCCTTGAGCAGAGATAATTCCCGCGGCCCTTCGCGATCGCATAACTGAACTCTCTGAGCTTTGAGAGGAAACCGAGGTCTTTCGAGACCAGCTGCTCCTGAAGGTTTTTCGTCCTCGTCGAGACAATCCCCCTTTTGCCTGAAAGGATAAGGGGAATGAGATAGGCAAAGGTCTTGCCGGTTCCTGTCCCGGCCTCGGCCATCAGCGTTCCGCCGTTTTCGATTGTGACTGAGCAGGCCTCCATCATCTCTTCCTGTGGCGGTCTTGGTTCATAGCCGCTGAGCGCACCGGCGACAGGCCCTTCGAGAAATTCTGCTGAAGACTTTGAGAGATGTCTTTCCATAGTTAATTTTAACCAAACCCGGAGAGAAAAGGTGACCTCGGGCTTGTGCTAAAATAAGTTGGTTCGCGGCCCGGGCCGGACAAAGCGGCCTCGTCGGTTGCAAATAAAAAGGAGGACAAATGTCGCTTGTGGAAGATATCGAAAGACATCAACTGATGGTCGCGGTCCGCACCGACACCCCGGAGAAGGCCTACAGGGCAGCGTCTGCCTGCGTCGAAGGCGGCATACGCTTTGTTGAGATCACCTTTTCCGTACCCGAGGCGGATGAAGTGATCATGAGGTTGAGCAAAGACGAAAGGGTCACTGTTGGGGCAGGCACGGTCCTCAGTATTGATGAGGCGAAAAGGGCGCTTAAGGCCGGGGCATCCTACATCGTAAGCCCGAATCTCGACGAAGAGGTCATAAGGTTCATAAAGAGGGAGGGCGCGGTATCCATCCCCGGGGCCTGTACGCCTACCGAGATTTACCGCGCATACAAGGCGGGAGGGGACATCATAAAGCTGTTCCCCTTTGTCGAAATCGGAGGCCTCAATTTTCTCAGGGCGATACGCGGTCCGTTCCCCTTTATACGGTACATGCTCTGCGGCGGGGTGAACCTGGACAATCTCACGGATTATCTTTCTGCAAAGGCCGCAGGTATCCTCATCGGTTCGTCTATTCTGAGCAAGCCCCTTATGGAGGCCGGAGACTGGGCCGCAATCACCGACCGCGCGCGTATGTTTTCGGTCAGGACTGAACAGGCGCTTCAGGCGCGATGACTGCCTTGGCATAAAGAAGTCCGAATCGTGTATAATCTATGTCTGCGCCTCTTTTTTTGCGCAGGAGTCAGATGATAATTATCGGAGGTAATAACATGTTTCGCCCCCAGATCAAGGTCCTCGATTGCACCGTCCGTGACGGCGGATTGATAAACCAGTGGCAGTTCGACGATAACTTTGTCAAGAAGGTCTTCCTTGCCCTTTCGGCGTCGGGCGTCGACTATATGGAGATCGGGTACAAGTCATCCGAAAAATATTTTTCGAGGAAGGAAAACGGGGCATGGAAGTTCTGCTCCGAGGAAGACCTCAAGAGGATCGTGGGGGGCCATGAAAGGAAGATGAAGCTTTCGGCGATGGCCGATATCGGCCGTATCGATGCCGAAGACATCCTCCCAAAGAGCGAGAGCGTCCTCGACATGATAAGGGTCGCGTGTTACGTCAAGGAAGTCGACAAGGCGATCAGCCTCGCCCATCACTGCATGGACAAGGGCTATGAGACGACGATCAACCTGATGGCGGTATCGAAGGTGATCGAGCGCGATCTCGATGAGGCGCTCGAGGACCTTGCCAAAAGCAACGTTCCGGTCATCTATCTCGTCGACAGCTTCGGGGCGATGTATTCGGAACAGATACACTCCCTCGCGAAAAAATACATCGCTGCCCTGCCGGGAAAACAGGTCGGCATCCATACGCATAACAACCAGCAGCTTGCCTTTGCAAACACGATCGAGGCAATCATCGCGGGCATCAACGTCCTTGACGCAACGATCTACGGCATGGGAAGGGGCGCCGGCAACTGCCCCACCGAACTTCTGCTTTCTTTCCTCAAAAACCCGAAGTTCGACATAAGGCCTATCCTTTCGGTGATCCAGGAGATATTCATCCCGATGAAGGCCAAAACAGAGTGGGGTTATCACATCCCGTACATGATCACCGGGGTTCTGAACGAACATCCTCGAAGCGGGATGAAGGCGATGGCTGCCGAGATGCTGCCTGATCTCAGAAAGTTCTATGAAGACCTGAGGGACGACACGCAGCTCGACTAATTTTCGGTTTTTCCGGCAAGGGAGCCGGGAAATTCATTATGGGATCGCAACGCGATCCCATTTTTGTTTGATCGTATGGAACAAAGGATTAAGCTGGGCATAAGCTCCTGTCTTCTTGGCGAAAAGGTCCGGTATGACGGAGGGCACAAGCTTGACCACTACCTCAGGGAGACGCTCGGTCGTTATATAGACTGGGTGCCTGTCTGCCCCGAGGTCGAGTACGGGTTGCCCGTGCCGAGGGAGGCGATGCACCTGGTCGGGACTGCCGAGGCTCCGCGACTCATGACGACCCGCACAGGAGTGGACCACACAGACGGGATGAAAAGGTGGGCGGAGCAGCGACTGAACGAACTGGAGGAAGTTGACCTCTGCGGATTCATCTTTAAGAGCAGATCACCCAGTTCAGGGATGAGGGGCGTGAAGGTATACGGTCCTTCGGGAATCACGAGCCGAAACGGCGTGGGAATTTTTGCGAGGGCACTCATGGAACGCTTTTCGCTTCTGCCTGTTGACGATGACCATCGTCTCCAAAATCCGGCCTTGCGGGAAAACTTCATCGAAAGGGTATTTGTCTTCAGGAGGTGGAGAGAATTTGAAGGCAAAGGCGGAGAGATAAAGGACCTTGTCTCTTTCCACACAGACCATAAACTCCTGATACTTTCCCACAGCACAAGGCATTACACGATACTTGGGAATCTGGTGGCGAATGCACGACGATACCCCACTGCAGTGCTTCACTCGGAATACCTCGGCAATCTGATGGAAGGGCTCAAGCTCCTGTCGACTGCCAGGAAGAATACAAACGTGCTGATCCATATGCTCGGATATTTCAAGAAAGAAATAACGTCTGACGAAAAACAGGAACTGCTTGAAGTGATCGAACATTACCATAAAGGCCTTGTGCCTTTGATAGTCCCTGTTACACTGCTAAAGCATTATGTCCGAAAATACGATGAACGATATCTTGCACGGCAGCACTATCTGAACCCTCATCCTGCAGAACTCATGCTGAGAAATCATGTATGAGGCTCTCGCAGGAAAATGAAACTGGCATCTCGCTGGCACACTCCTGATCAATACCTCTGCATGCCCGGGCATGCAGAACCGGGCGCACGAGGGGAATGGGTCGCCCCATTCCCCTCGCGCTGCCGATTACTACAAGTCTTACGGCATTGCCTGTACGGGATCATTGACAGGCGTGTATGTGCCCTTGTCATGGCAGGTGAGACAGAGCTGGCTGTTTACGTCGCTTCTCCAGAGGAGCCTTTCACCCGTGTTGCCCTTGTTATGGACAGAGTGACAGGTACCGCACTCCATGCAGTTCTGGCCGCAAGCGCCGGTGGAAGAGCCGCCATAAAGGTGGGCAGCTATGCTGGCGTCCGTACCGCCGTTGGCGGTGCTGCTGGAAATGGCGGTGGTATCCGGCCTGATCTCGGCATCAGCCATCTGCACCGCATCATAGTCGAACCCTACGGGGTGATGGTTCTGCAGGTTCCCGTTGGCGCCGATCTGATACTGTGTGGCGATCGTCGCTGCGCCCACGCTTGTGGAACTTGCCGGCTGATAGGTGGGATTGCCGTAGGTGTTCACTGCCACACTGCCGTCATGGCAGCTGAGGCAGAGAAGTGACACGCTGCCCGGGGTCATGCCGTTGGCAATGGACTGGGCAGCATGAGAGCCGACCTGCGGTGCGCCCGGACCGTTATAATAGGTGTTGTAGTTGAGGATCGTTGTCAGAGCGTGGTTCCACAGAGGCATGTAGGTGAAACGGTCATCAGCGGTCTGATTGCCACCCGCAAGCGTCTGCCCGTTGAGGTTCGCCGGAGAAGGCGCTATGCTGTTGTGCGGGGTATGGCAATAGATACAGATCCTTCCGCCTGAGGCGTCCGCGGCAAATCCGCCGGTAGGTGCATAATTCGCCTGGACGGTCATATCGTGGACCGTGCCATTGATTCCGGTGCCGGGAGTAAAAAGGCCGGAAAAAGCCATGACAGAGGATGCGGCCAGCAACAAAAATGCCAGAATGCTCACCATGACAAATGATTTCCTGATCATATACCCCTCCTGATCTTTCTAACATCTGTTTCATGCATCCGTTGCTTCATCGCAAGACAATCCACCGGTTCCTCCGACAGACGAGATTTCGCAGGTCTCACCTCCTTTGCCAGTCAACGACCATTCCTCCCCAATACCTTACTTGCTTTAGCAATTATCAATTTCCACCTCTCTGCATTTCCGGCATGGCCCGGGAAAAAGGCGCAAAAAAGCCGTGCGTGCCAAGGTGATTCCCTTCGGCAGCACGGCCATCTTGATGTGAAGACCCGTTGCTTTCCGTCCCCTTCTCACGAAGGGTTTGGCTTTATCGGGACATTTATACTTAACATACTTTTTAGCAGGAAACGTTCGTTACGTCAAGTGAGATTTTTAGGTATGCAACGAACGCCCTCTCACAGTTCTCCCATTCGGTCGGGAGCATATGCTTCTTTTTCTTCTGCGGCCTTATTATCATCTTCTCTTATATGGGATTTCCGTTGTTGAGGGTATACACTGCCCCTGCCGGAAGGCTGTTTGCCGGCACCGCCTCAGTCAACACAGTGCTACCCCCGACCTGAACCTGGACGATATAGGATTGGCCGGGGACAAGCCAGTAAATCGAAAATGGTGTGGGGTCTGAAGACCCTTTTGTTACAACAAGCCTCGTATACTCTGTGTCGCCCGATGAAATATTCCCGCTGTTATCATTGTCCTGGGTAACGATTATCGTGGCCTGATTCTCCGTCCCAAAGGTAGAGGCCGAGATGTTTCCCGTAATCGTCGCAGCCTCGGCTGTACTAACGATATGCAGCACAGGTTTCAGCTGATACTGACCGGACCCTGTTACTACCAGTGACTGACTGAGGTCGAAATCGACCGTCAAGGCAACGGCCCCTCCGCCTGTCACATCAAAGTCAAAGTTTCTGGCCGTTTTCAGGTCGCTGGAGGCGATCTCCACCGGAATCTGATCTCCGGTGTCGGTGACAACCGTGGCCGATTTGACCCCCAGCCGCACCTGCGTATACATTCCGGCAGTCAGGGTCGCCTGAGGGACAAGTTGGGTTGTGTGGCCATCTGAGAACTGAAGCAGATCTATTGTAAAAGGGGTCTGTGCCAGGGGCAGAGAGACCCAGTCCCCTCCGGACTGGTGGACCGAAACCTCATCTATGGTCACAAAAACCTGAACGATGCCGGCCGGCAGAGCGGGCTTGGCGTCCGTTATCGCCATGGATAACGTGCCAGAGCTTGTGGTACCTCCTCCCCCTCCGCCGCAGGCGGAAAGAAAAACCAAAAAAGTCATGACTGCGATAAGAAAACTCCTTTTCATTTTATACCTCCTTCCAAATAGTAGTACTTTTTAAGAAGATACATTCACGGCGCAGATGATATGGAATAGATTCACTTGCATCTTGCCAGCGGAATAGTGGCAAGTCAAATTAAGTTTTCTTAATGACTTTCGGGCGTCTTATCAAACCATGCAGGCAAAAGAAAAACCAGAGAATTTGACCGGCGATGATGGGTTTACTCCTGCTCTTTCCGAAGTCCCTCGAGGTATTCTTCCCATTCGATCGGGAGCATATGCTTCTTCTTATTGTTGCATTCCTTGCAGGCAGGCACCGTATTTCCCTTTGTCGATTTCCCCCCCCTTATGAGTGGCACGATATGATCCATCGTGAGATCCTTGGGAGAAAACTTCTTCCCGCAGTAATGACAGACCCCTTCTCCGCGCTTTCTCTTCCACCACTGTGAATGCCTTAGTTCGCGGGCCTTCGCGCGCTCTTTTTTAAGCTCTTCCTCGGTGATATGGGAGATGAAATAGTCCATAATCAATTATCCTAACGTGAAACTTAGAAACCGGAAGCGTGGATTTTTCCGCATTTCTGTCTGCTTCGTAAAATGCATGGATTATCTTATCTTGCTCCACTGCACACTTCGGTTCCTCCCGCCGTGCTTCGCATGATAGAGGGCCTGGTCGGTCCTTTCGACCAGTGCCTCCTTGTTCTCCGCGTCTGAGGGAGAGGTGGCGATGCCCAAGCTTATCGTCACTGAAAGAGACCGGCCGTCTGCAGAAAACGTCTTGCCCTCGACAGCCTTTCGCAGCCTCTCGGCGATCTTCATCGCCCCGTCGCTGTCAGTCCCTGGCAGTATGACAGCGAATTCCTCTCCGCCGTACCGCGCCGGGATATCAATGTCGCGTATCGTCTCGCCGATAACCTTCGCCACGCCCTTCAACACGAGGTCACCGACAGGATGGCCATATGTGTCGTTCACCCTCTTGAAATAATCGATATCGGTAAGAAGAAGCGATACCGGTCCGGATATCCTGTTTTGCCTCTTCAGCTCCTCGGAAAGCTTCTCCTGAAAGACCCTGTGGTTCAGGAGTCCCGTGAGTCCGTCGGTCGTCGCCATCTCTTCGATATCACGGTGCAGCCTCGCGTTTGCGATAGACATGACCGCCTGATTGCACATGACCTTGAGCATGTCGATCTGGAAGGTATCGAGGAAGTCTTTCCTGTCAGAAAGCATCGCAAAAAGGCCGAGCAGATCGTTTTCGTAAAGCAAGGGGATGGCCAGTACGGAGGCGGCCTCAGAGGGCCTGAAAGGCAGGATCGGCAGCCGGTATCCGCTCATGTCCGACATATGGATCGGCTGTCTGTTTTCGACCGCCATATTCAGAAAGGTGCCGCCAAGGTCAAATTCCTTCCTGTCTCCCTCGACAGGCGCGGAATGGTAGATGAGCGAAAACCCCTTTCTTGCGGTAAGAAAGAAGAAGACCCGTGATGGGGCTATCCGCTCCGCGCCCTCGCAGAGCTTGGCCGCGATGACCTCTACGTTGAGTGAAGAAACAAGGTTCGAACTCTCCTCCCTGAGGATCTTCAGGCCGAAGATGTCGCGCTTGATCATCATCGAGATCCTCTCGCGTTCCAGGACCCTCACAAGGTAGTGAGCGAACATCTCGACCGTGTTCTTCTCTGTCTCGCTGAACGCCTGGTAGCGGGCGCTGTCAACGGCAAGGACCCCTATCGCGGCTGCGCTGTCAAAAAGAGGGATTGCGACGAGGGAAGAGACCTTTGCGTTTCTGATATAACCTGCCTGCACCCCCCTGTCGTCCATCTCGCCGCAGATGAAGGCCTTCTTCTCCGTCAGGCAGGCCGATACCGCGCCCTTTCCGGTCACGATAATCTCACCCTTCTGCTGGGTGGAACACCTGAGGGAACAGCCCGAATCACTCGGGACAAACAGGCTGGCAGAATCGGCGAAGACCGCGTTTCTGATCGCCAGGAGGAGTTCATGTATCTCCTCGTCCGTCCGAAGCAGAGAGGCAAAGTAGTGCGATGAAATCTCCTCACTGCTGAGCGATTCGATTCCGGTTTCAAGGGTGATGTTCCGTGCATTGTCGCGGATCGCATCGAGGGAAGAAACGGCTGTCTCCTTTTCTCTTCTCAGCCTGTTGAATATGAAGGCAGCGATGCCCGAGGTGAGGATGAGAAAAAGTGAAAACGCAGTCTCGGACACGAGATGATCCGCCATCATAAAGGTCCTGAGCCCCAGGAGGGAGATGAAAAGGGAAAGGGGAACGATCGTCGTCATGCCGTAGAATGCGGACAGGGAAACGATCAGGGGGAAATAGAAAAATTTCAGCCAGGGCAGACTCCAGATGCGGATCGCGCCTGCAAGCGGCAGGAAAGATGCCAGAAGGAATTCGACGGAGAAGACCTTCCTCTTCCCGGTAAAGTGCAGAAGGCCGCAGATCACAAGCGTCACGCCGCTTAGGGAAAACCAGAGCGCCGGCCTTGTTGCGGCGAAATCAGTGACGAGGCCAAGCCAGGTAAGGGCAAGGAAAAGGAGCGGAACGCCCCTTTTTATCCAGAAGCCCTTCCCCTTTTTACCTCCTCTTCCCTGAAAAATTTCCTGTACATGACTTCCCATTCAGGGCTGCCTTCAATCACCTTCTTAGAAAAAGACTGGAGTTTCTTCCGGACAACCTGATCGATCTCTTCCCCTATCTTCAGTTCGGCAACGATGGTGCGCTTTATCTCCCGCCGTATCGTTCCTTCGTCTTCGTCAAGTTCAAGCAGTTTCTGGACCAGGAGGTTCTTCAGAAGAACGTGGCTGATGTGCGAGATCTTGTCCTCGGAGAGCATCATAGGACGAGGTTCCTCTCCTTCACAAGCTTCTGCTTCGTGAGTTCGAAGAGCCTCCGGTAGTCCATTCTGCCCTGTTCGATGTCGGCAGCGAACTTCTTGAGGATCTCCCTCACCTCATCGTTGAGGCGGTCTTCAACTGTCAACTCTTCCGTCAGGATCTCTTCCGTCTTCTCGACGAATTTGTCAACCGTCACCGTGGGTCTGATCATTTCCTGCGAAATGAGATTTTCAGCGATTCGCCTTGCCATGATCGGCACCCACGATTTCGGGATTCTCATCTTACTTCTCTACAAAAGAGAGCAGAGCGATGTTCCTTGCTCGCATAATCGCCTCGTTCAGTTCCCTCTGGTGCTTGGCGCAGGTGCCTGTCATCCTCCTTGAAAGGATCTTGCCCCTCTCCGTCAGATAGCCCCTGAGGAGTCTCAGGTCCTTATAATCTATGAACTCGGTCTTTTCAGAGCAGAATTTGCAAAATTTCCGTCTCTGGAATCTTCTCTGCTGAAATGCCATTGTCGCTCCTTTCAAATATCCTTGATATCGTTATTGTCTCGTTGTTCATTAATCTTAAAACGGTTCCAGGTCCGTCGCCCCTTCGGGAGGGGTGATATCCTCATCAGCCGATTGGGTCCCCCGTCTTGTGGAAAGGAACCTCACCTGCTGGGCCACGACCTCGAACTTCGACCGCTGCTGCCCATCGGACTCCCACCGTCTCTCCTGGAGTCGTCCTTCGACAAGGGCCGCGCTTCCCTTATTCAGGTACTGCCCGCACGTTTCCCCCTGTTTACCCCACACGACGACGTCGATGAAGAGGGTCTCCTGCTTCATGTCGTCGCCCGATTTGTACTTGCTGTTCACCGCGAGCCTGAAACTCGTCACCGGTGTGCCTTGCGGGGTATATCTCACCTCGGGGTCCTTTGTCAGGTTTCCGATGAGTATGACCTTGTTATACATCTATGCCTCGGCCTTCGGCTCGTTCTTGGCCAGCTGTTCGGCCTCAGCGGCCATGACCGCCTCGAAGTGCTTTTCCTGTTTTGGTCCAAGCTTGATTACCATGTACTTGATCACGGGGTCAAAGACCTTGTAGAACTCCTCGAGCTTCTTGATCGTCGGTGAGGGCGCCTTGTAGATCAGGAGAGTATACATGCCCTTCGTCTGCTTCTTGATCTCGTAGGCGAGCTTTCTCCTGCCCCATGAATCGGTCTTGAGCACCTCGCCGCCAGAACTGGCGATAAGGTCCTTGATCTTGGCAAGGGCAGCGCTGATTTCTTCGTCCGGGAGCGCCGCGTTGAGGATAACGATGTTTTCGTATATATTCACGAAACACCTCCTTATGGATTTTTCCCCACCTTGGCGGGGATTAAAGCCCTTCCCAAGGGGAAGGGCAAGGGGTGTTACATTGTACCTTAGAAGTCGAAATGAGGTCAATAAAGGAAGATTTGGCCTTTGGAGGCGGGTTTGATTTATAATGAATCGTATGCTCGGAAGGATAAGGGAAAAGGTCCTCTCAGGGGAACGCCTTACTGAAAAGGATGCACTGAGGCTCTTTGAAACAGACGACCTCTTCACCCTCGGCAATCTGGCCTCTCACGTTGCTGAAAAGAAAAACGGCAAAAAGGCGTACTTCATCCGTAACAGACACATAAATCCTACGAATATCTGTATCAACAGGTGCCGGTTCTGCGCCTTCAGCAGGTCCGGTGGGCAGAAAGGGGCCTACGAGCTGACGATAGACGAGATGATAAAGAAGCTGAGACCTTACTGCGGCAGGCGGACCGGATCTACTCCGATTAGCGAGGTCCATATCGTAGGCGGCCTCCATCCGGAATGGCCCTTCGAACACTACCTGAAGATCATCTCGACCATAAAGAAACATTTTCCGAAACTCCATATAAAGGCGTTCACCGCAGTCGAAATCGACCACATGTCCAACATAAGCGGGCTGAGTCTCGAAGATACGCTTGGGGCCTTGAAGAAAAGCGGGCTCGGATCAATGCCTGGTGGCGGCGCGGAGATCTTGGACGAATCCGTCAGAGGCCGCCTGTGTCCTGAAAAGATATCCGGCAGGAGGTGGCTCGAGGTGATGGAGACCGCGCACAAGGCCGGAATCAGGACAAATGCGACAATGCTTTACGGTCATATCGAGGATCACGGCCAGCGGATCGACCATCTCCTGAGGCTGAGGAGACTTCAGGACAAAACCGGAGGCTTCCAGGCCTTCATCCCCCTCGCCTACCACCCGAAGAACACAGAGATTGCCGGCGGCTATACCTCGGGAATCGACGACCTCCGGACGATTGCCGTCAGCAGGCTACTGCTCGACAACTTTGCGCATATCAAGGCCTACTGGATCATGCTGGGTGAAAAGATATCGCAGCTTGCGCTCAAATTCGGTGCAGACGATGTGGACGGCACGATTATCGAAGAGAAGATCACCCACTCTGCCGGCGCGCTCACAGGCCAGAATCTGACTGCCGAATACCTCTCCCACCTCATCTCAAGGGCAGGGAAGATGCCTGTCGAGAGGGATTCTTTCTACCGGAGGGTCAAAAGATAGTGGATCTCAAAGGGAAGGCACAGAAGAGATTGTCAAAGAAAGAGGCACTTGCGATGTTCAGAAGTGCCGACCTTCTGGACCTCGGCAGGATGGCCGACCTGACAAGGAAGGGACTCCACCCGGAAGGGATCGTCTCCTTTGTCGTTGACAGGAACATCAACTACACGAATGTCTGCATCAACAAGTGCAGGTTCTGCGCCTTCTGGCGGGACGAAGATGCCCCTGATGCCTACCTTCTCGACAGGGACACCCTTTTCAGAAAGATCGAAGAGACACTCGAACTCGGAGGCACGCAGATACTCATCCAGGGCGGTCTGCATCCTTCGCTGGACCTTGATTATTATGTGGACCTTCTGCGGTCGATAAAGAAAAGATTCGAGATCAACGTTCACGGTTTTTCGCCGCCCGAGATATGCTACATTGCAGACTCCTCCGACATCACGATCAGGGAGACGCTCGGCATTCTGAAGGGGGCGGGACTTGATTCGATACCGGGCGGAGGCGCCGAGATCCTTTCGGACAGGATCAGGGAGATACTCAGCCCCAAGAAGATCCGTTCTGCGCGCTGGCTCGAGGTCATGAAAAACGCCCATCTCCTTGGCATGAGGACAACAGCGACGATGATGTTCGGCAGCGTCGAACGCCCCGAGGACATCATCACCCATCTGGATTGCATTAGGGAACTGCAGGACAAAACAGGCGGGTTTACGGCATTCATCCCATGGTCTTTCCAGCCCGGGAATACAGACCTTAAGGGAAAGCATGGTGGAGACCGGAAGCCGAAGGCACGAAAAAGGAGGTCTCGGGACCCGCAACGCGAAAGTATTGATTATCCGGCTACCGCTGTCGAATACCTCAGAGTGCTCGCGCTTTCCCGGTTGTACCTCGATAACTTCGACAACATCCAGGCATCATGGGTGACGCAGGGGCTGAAACTTGCCCAGGTGGCGCTCAGGTTCGGAGCAAACGATTTCGGATCAACGATGATCGAGGAAAATGTCGTTGCGGCCGCCGGTGTGAGCTACCGCGTATCAAAAGATGACATCATAGGAGCGATAAGAGCCTCTGGCTTCAGACCTGCGCAGAGAGACACCTGTTACAATCTGCTGAGGGAATTTTAGATAGCTCCTGCCGCCTTTTCACTTCACCTTCTCATTACAGGTCATCAGTCTTCTCCAGCTGTTGGCTGGGCAATATTCTTCTTCGTTCGCTGAGCGCATAAAGCGCCGTGCTGATAAGCCAGCCCGTGATCGAAACGGCGGTTATAAACATGATGCCCGATACCATCACGCCCATCGCCATGGATGCCGCTACGAGCCACCTCGATAGTAAGTCTCTTGAGACGGGCAGCCCAAGGAGGATTCGGGCGACGTTGAGACCCAGGACCCCGCCGAGATTTGATCCCGGGAAGAATCCGAATACCGCAAAAAGGATCATCCCGCAGCCTGCAATCATGTACACCATCCTTCTTGCAAATCCCTTCTCATTCATCGTCCTGACCTCCTATTTTTTTTCATACCCGCAGAGATGCACTAAATATGCCAGTCCCAACTCACTGATTCTGCTCGACAATTTATCTGTCAGCCATTGCACTGTCGCAAAACTCTTTGCAGGTTTGCAAAAGATATGACAGGACGAGCCCACTGAAAGCAGGTCCGCACTTGAGACCCGTTGCATGTATAATTGAAATGGGGGACTTGCCGGAGCGCATGCGCCTTTTGATGAAAAGAGCGTTGCAGGTGTGGTTAAATAAGTGGTCTGTGAATTATCACCCAGGGAGGATGCATGACAGATACGGAAGAAATATACGATGTGCTCATCATAGGCGGCGGACCTGCAGGACTGTCAGCCGCGCAGTACACCTCGAGGGCTAAACTTAAGACCCTCGTTCTCGACAAATCTGCCACTGCCGGAGCACTTGCCTTCGCCGCTCACATCGAGAACTATCCGGGGCTCGTGAATTCGGTTTCGGGGAAGGAACTCCTCGACATCTTCAGAAGACAGGCGATCGGTTTCGGAGCAGTATATATCGAGGCCCAGGTTGTGGGCGTGAAACTGGATGGCGAGATAAAAGAGGCCTTTACAATGGAGCGAAGCTACAAGGGGAGGTCGATCATTATCGCCACCGGATCGATGGGAAGAAAGCCCACGATAAAGGGAGAGGCCGAATTCCTTGGGAGGGGGGTAAGCTACTGCGCTGTTTGCGACGCTGCTTTCTATAAGGGAAAGGTAGTATGCGTCATCGGGAATTCCGAGGAAGCGGTAAAAGAGGCAGGATATCTGACAAGGTTTGCCGAGACGGTTTACCTCATCTCGCCTACCCCCAGGCTTAAAGTCGAAGCCCATCCGGCCCTCGATGCGCCGAATCTCAGGGTTATGACCGACAACATCGTTGCCTCAATAGAAGGAACTGAGACAGTCGAGAAGGTGAGAACCATAGACTCAAAGAAGAATGAGACCGAACTGCCGCTATCGGGCGTCTTCGTGTACCTCCATGGAAGCAAGCCGGTCGTCGATTTCCTCTATGGCTCCGTCGAACTCACTGAGGAAGAGTGCGTCGAGGCAAACCGGATGATGGAGACGCCTCTTCCGGGCGTCTTTGCTGCGGGAGACGTGACCTGCACCGAAGTCAGGCAGGTTGCGACTGCTAGCGCAAACGGCTGTGTCGCAGCGCTTTCAGCAGAAAAATACGTCCGCCACAGGACCAGGCGGCGGTCAGACTGGGGGAAGTAATCAGACCCAGTATTCCGGATATCTCCGGTCCCTTGAGAGGTTATTCACGACAAGGGCGATGACAAGAAGGAGAAGCGCGCCGACACCCGCCGGAATAATTGCGTAAAAGAACCCGAGGTCGTGTATCTTCTTTCCGCCTATGACAGCTATCAGCGCAGTCGCCCCTCCCGGAGGATGGAGCGTCTTGGTAAGGAGCATCGTCACAATCGCCAGGGACACGGCCAGGGCAGAGGCCACCCAGACAGTCCCGCCGAAGAATTTACAGCAGAGAACACCGACAAGCGCTGAAATGACATGCCCGCCGATCAGGTTACGTGGCTGCGCAAGTGGGCTCTTGATCGCGGCATACACAAGTACAGCGGAAGCACCGAAGGATCCGATGAGTAGCGTGGAATCTTTGGGCTCGAAATATTTGGTGGAGAGATATCCGCACAGTGCTATGCCCGTGACCGAGCCGAGCCACGACCACAAAACCTCAGTCATTCCGACGGCCGGCGGGCTCTTTGCTCCTCCCTTCATCTTCAAAAGAAAGCCGTTCATTTTCTGCTCATACTCCTTACGATATCCGCCCTTGAGATGATGCCGACGAGTTTGCCGTCGTCGTCTACTACTGGCAGTCTCTTTATTTTGCGCTCATCGAGAATGCGCGCGGCCTCGCTGACGCTCGTATCCGGAGTGACAGTTATGACATGGGAGGTCATGATCTCCTCCGCCCTGTCACCTGCTTTGTGCCCGGGCAGCGGCTCACCGATGAAGTGTCTCAGGACATCCTTGAACGTGTGCCCCCTCTTCATCCCTGCCATCGACAGGATGTCGGCCTCGGTGACGATCCCGACAACGTGATTTCCCTCGTTGACCACCGGAAGACCACTGATCCTGCGCTCCGACAGCAGTCTGACGATCTCCTCAAGACGCGTGTCCCTCCTGACGCTGACCACCTCTTTTGTCATTACGTCTTTCACGATGACCGAAAGCGCGAGTCTTTCCCTTGCGTGGCGCAGGGCAAGGAGATAGATCTTTTTGAGGTCTTCCTCGGTCACATCGACATAGCCCTTCATGTCGTTGAGGGCGGCCCTGAGGTCGTCACCCGAGATATCGAGTTCTTTCATAAGATCATCCATGACAGTATTTCTCATTTCCATTGTATCAAATGCGGCACCGACTGTTTAGCGTTCGTCGCGCCGGCAAGGCGCCGTCTCATTAAAGATGAGTTTACCGGATGAAAGAAGAAGGCCGCTATGATTTAGATCATACCGGCAGAAGTTGAGAACTTTTGTGCAGGGAAAAAAAGGGGCGATCAGATCGCCCCTTAGGTCAGTCTTCCTTGAATTGGTATTACATCTCTGTCAGCGTGACGGCGCCGGAAGGACAAACGCTCGTGCAGGTCTGGCAGCCCTCGCAGTCACCAGCGCGGGCGGCAGAAGCCTTGCCGTCAACCATGTCAAAGACGCTCACAGGGCAATTATTGGAGCATTCTTCACACCCCTCGCACTTCGAAGCATCAACTGATACCAAATACATGTAAATTCCTCCTTTGTTTTTTATCCAGAACGGATCTAATTAATTATAAATAAAAGCCTGTATAAAATTCACCCTCTTTTTTTCAGTGACCTCCGTCGCCGGCCACTTCCTTGACCGCAATCGCGACTTTGTAGAGCACCGTGAGAACAAGGGCCCCTATTGCGTAGACGCCTATGGTAATTGAAAGTTCCGGCACTGTGGGGGTATATTCCGTTATTCTTTCGAATGGGTTGGGAATAAAGCCGCCGATTACGAGACCCATCCCTTTGTCGATCCAGGCAGCGATGAATACCGCAACCAATGCGACAGGCAAAATCGTCTCGTTCTTTCTCGTCTGAGGCACAACAAGCAGACCGATTCCCAAAAAGGCGAGCACCGCCGCCGTCCACATCCAGGGGACAAGTGTACTATGCCCGTCAATCCCCAGAAAGAGATACTTAAGCGGCGCCAGGTGACCCGGGATACCGCTGTAAAGGGAGGTAAAGACCTCAAGAAAGAAGAAGAAGACGTTCGCAATCATCGCATAGGTGACGGTCTTTGCGAGCGACTGGATCGCTTCGGATCCTGCGTCAAGCTTGCTCACCCGCCTGACGAAAAGGCAGAGAAGAATGAGAAGCGCCGGTCCGGCAGCAAACGCGGAAGCCAGGAATCGGGCAGCCATGACAGCAGTAAGCCACAGGTGCCTCGCCGGCAAACCGGCATAAAGAAAGGCCGTTACCGTATGGATGCTAACAGCCCAGGGGACTGAGAGATAGATCAGCGGCTTCACCCACGTAGGCGCGGGCACCCCCTTGCGCTCCGCCCCAAGCGTCGTCCATCCGATAAGAAGGTTGAGCAGGAGGTATCCACTGAGCACTACCGCGTCCCAGAACATGACCGAATGCGGCGTTGGATGAAGTATGACGTTCATGACGCGCATCGGCTGCCCCATATCGACGAGGATAAAGAGCATACACATGATGACCGAAGATACGGCGAGAAACTCGCCCAAGATAACGATCTTGCCATACTTCTTGTAATTGTGCAGATAATAGGGGATCACGAGCATAACCGCCGAGGCCGCGACACCGACGAGGAAGGTGAACTGTGCGATATAGAAACCCCATGAGACGTCCCTGCTGAGGCCGGTAATGCCCAACCCGTTTTGAAGCTGGTTAAGGTAGTTGATGAAACCCACGCCGATGATCGCGAGGAGCACCACAATCCAGGTCCAGTATCTCTTGCTTCCGATGAGCGCTTTCTCAAGCATTCTCAGCACCTCCTATTAAGTAGAACACGCTCGGTTTTGTCCCGAGTTCCGCTTTGCGGCGGATGCTGTACCTATTGCCAAGGATCTTTCTGACGTCAGAGTTCGGATCTTCGAGGTCGCCGAAGACAATCGCCCCTTCGGATGCCTCTACGCAGGCAGGCTGAAGCCCCTTGACAAGCCTTTCCGTGCAGAAGGTGCACTTTTCGACAACACCGATCGTCCTCGTTGGATAATCGGGGTTAACCTTCTTGAGTGCAAGCCTAGGGTTTTTCCAGTTAAAGCTTCTGGAGCCGTACGGACAGGCGGCCATGCAGAACCTGCAGCCTATGCAGCGGTGCATGTCCTGCATCACGATCCCATCGGGCCTTCTGAAGGTCGCCTGTGTGGGGCAGACCCTCACGCAGGGCGGGTTGTCGCAGTGGTTGCAGAGCAGAAGGAAGGACTTTTCCTTCATCGCCTCGGGCATGTAGGGATTCTCGGAATCCGGGAATGAGTGCTCATAATCATCCGTCCAGATCCATTTGACCTCATCCTTCTTCTCGCCCCAGTCAGGGACGTTATGGATGCTATGGCAGGCGGTGATGCATTTCCGGTAAAGATCAGGATTATTAAACCTGGTCATGTCTATTACCATTCCCCACCTCTTGGCCTTGAGTGCCGTGGGGGCCTGGAAGACAGTCGAGGCGTCCGGCGCCGCCGGCGGCGTCTCCAGAACAGATTGAGCCCTTATTTTGTCGACGGCCGTCAAGCCTCCAATGCCAAGGACCGTCGAGATACCGGCTAATTTTATGAATTGTCTTCTGTTCATGCTCATGACTCCTTCTCCTTCGGTATGAACTGTTCCTTCGGTGTGAAGTGGCAATCCCAGCAGTAGGGTTTGACTCCCATATAGGTATGACACTTGTCGCAGAACTCTTTCTTGTTTGAATGGCACTTCATACAAGTGTTCTGAAGGCTTATGTAATACCTCTGGCCGTTCATGCCGTTAAAGGTCCTGTCCATGCCGCGAACAGCCGTGTCTCTCCAGTCGTTGAGGAGCTGCATGTGACTGGTCCTCATGAACTCCTTGGACTCGACACAGTGCCTCTCAGAAGCGGGCAGCGATTGAATGACAGGCGTATCGAGCTTCGGCTCGGGCTTGGTATCCGCCTTCCCGATGTTGTAATAAAAAGGGAAGGTGAAAAAGGCAACAAAGATAATCAGCCCTGCTATGATCTTTCCTCCGTTGTACATCCTATTTGCCCTCCTTTACCGGGAGGGGCTCTCCGCGCAGGTTTGTCTCCCTCTCCTTCTCGCCCTTCATTACCAGGGCGTTCGCAACAAGTTCATGGACCCCCGTGACCCTCACCCCGGGCACCCAGTAGTCCATGGCAGCGGAAAGCGTCGCCCTGTCGATCGCACAGATATTGGCGAGCATGTTCACTCCGTGCTTCTCCTTCACATGCCTCACCGCGTTGGCCCTCGGGAACCCGCCTCTCATCCTGAGTTCCATGTTCTCACCGGCATTGAGGCCTGTGCCGCTTCCGCAGCAAAAGGTCTGTTCCCGGATCGTGTTGTCAGGCATCTCATGGAAGTGGTTGCAGACGTTGTTGATGATGTACCGTGGTTCCTCAAGGATCCCCATTCCCCTTGAAGTATTGCATGAGTCATGGTAGGTGACGACGAGGTCGTCGTTTCTGGAGGGATCGAGTTTGAGTTTGCCGTTTTTGATCAGATCTGCCGTGAATTCAGCGATATGGACCATCTTCATCGATTTGGCGTTATCGAAGACAGTGCCGGTAATCGGCGACTTAGGCACCTCGAGGAAGTCCGCCGGGCCGTTCCAGGTATCCATGTACTGGCTCAGCACCCTCCACATGTGACCGCATTCGCCGCCAAGGATCCACTTAACGCCCAGTCTCTTGGCCTCTGCGTAGATCTTCGAATTCAGTCTCTTTGCCATCTCGTTGGAGGTGAAGAACCCGAAGTTACCACCCTCTGAGGCGTACGTAGACCAAGTATAATCCAGTCCTAATTCGTGGAACAGCATCAGGTATCCCATGCAGGTATACGTCCCCGGGTCGGCAAAAAGGTCGCCCGACGGCGTCACGAAGAGTATCTCCGCGCCCTTCCTGTTGAAGGTCGGAGTGATCTTTATGCCTGTAACAGTCTCGATGTCGTCGAGCATGTATTCGATGTTGCTCGTTATCGTATGCGGCTCAAGCCCGAGGTGGTTGCCCTTCATGTAGCAGTTCGCCACGGGTCCCGAGATCCAGTCGGTATTGAGGCCGAGGAGGTTCAGAAGCTCCCTCCCCATCATCGTGATCTCGGCCGTGTCAATGCCGTAGGGACAGAAGAGAGAGCACCTGCGGCATTCGGTGCACTGGAAGTAGTAGTACCACCACTCCTTAAGCACCGGAAGTGTCAACTCCCTTGCCCCGGCAAGGGCGCCGAAAAGCTTTCCGGTTGCCGTAAAATAATTCCTGTAGACCGACCTCATCAATTCTGCCCTGAGGACCGGCATGTTCTTGGGGTCGCCGCCGCCGATGAAGAAATGACATTTGTCGGCGCATGCCCCGCATCTCACACAGATATCCATGAAGAGCTTGAACGACCGGTATTTCCCGAGTCTGTCTTTCATCCCCTCAAGGACGATCTCCTTCCAGTTTTCCGGGAGCTTCCAGTCCTCTTCGGCGGGAGACCAGTCCCTGGCGTTCGGGAATTCCAGGGTCTCGAGATTCTTGCCCTTCGCGCCCCAGCAGAAGGTCCCCGGCTTGAATTTGACCGGCACCTGCATCCACTCCTTCTCGGGAGGCGTATAATCTATCTGCGACAGTTCATCTGGTGTTGGACCTTTTGCCATGTCTACTCCTTTTCTACTGGAATCCCAGCCTTTTTCATTTTGTCCCTGAAATCGTTCTCATACTCTTCATAGGTATGAACGTGCACGGGATAATTCCATGGATTGATATGCCTGACCATACGGCTGTCGTTAGGCATGTTCCGCGTGGGGCTCAGGAATACCCCGCCCATATGCATCAGCTTGCTCATAGGGAAATAGGCAAGGAGAACGCTGACCATGAAAAGGTGAATGTAAAAGAGCGCCCCTACCCCTTCGGGTACGACAGGATTGAAGCTGATCAAGCCTATGACGAGTTCCTTCACGCCCACAACATACACTTTAAAGAAATACCTCATCAGCACCCCGGAAGCGCCGATTCCCAGTATGAGAAAAAGCGGGAAGTAATCGGCCGGAAGCGAGATGTATTTTATAAGCGGCATCGCAAGTCTCCTGAAGATAAGAAAGCTGACCGCAACAAGGAACACCACATCCGTCATGTAGAGAAGCGGGGCGCCGATCTGGAAGAAACTATCCACGCTCTCGACCATCTTTATTCCGGAGGGGACGTCCTGCAAGAAGAACCTGAAATGCCTGATGAAGATAATAAGAAAAGACCAGTGAAACGCAAGCGCGCCGAGCCAGAGCCACTTCTCGGAGCTGTACGCAAGCTTCGGACCTTCGCTCAGCTCGGTCTTGGTATTCCTGAAGAGGGAGCGAAATGTGAGGACCTCAAACGCCATTCTGATGATTACGCCGAGTGTGGTCGAGGGGTTATCGATTTTGTTCTGCTTAATCCACGGAAGGGATTTCTGCTGTCCAGCAGTCGTCGGGATGGAAAAAGGCACGGGCACACGCCCCCATTTCACCACCCGGGAGATGAAACCCAGGATGAAAATGGCGATGGCAGCGTAGGGGATGATCACCCCGAAGAGAAACTGCAGGTTCGCGACCGCCACTCCCACATAGGCCAACAAAGCGAGTACTATCACTGCAATGAAGGGAAGCACGATTTTCATTTAGGTACCTCTTTTTGTTTTGCGTTATCATTTTTGCCGCGATCTGATTCAGGCCGATCCTGAACCTCGCCTGACTCGTTGACTCTCTGTAAAAGCCTGAAGGTCATGTTTCTCAGTTCATTCGCCTTGATGTCGTAAAGCTTTTCCCGACATTTCATGAAAATGTCGAATGATGAAAGGGCAAGTGTATCGATCTTCTCATCGAATACTACGAGTTCTTTGTAGGGGACCTCCCCTTTACCCTCCTGCTCCAGTTCTTCCCTGATCACCCTCTTCAGGTCAAAGATAAATGATACCGCCTGCGAAGCGGAAAAGTCCTGCACCGCCCTGACTCTGATGATGTCGTCGAGGAACTGGGAGATCTTTTCCTCGTTTGCATTCCCCAGGAGCGAGTCGAAGATGTCTTCAATCCCCTCCATGATGGTATGGCCGACGGGGTTGGTAAAACGGTCCTTTAGTTTTTTCAGGAAGTTTGAAGTGTCGGTTGGATAGGTGGCAAGGATTACGTCGAACCATCTTTTGAGAATGGCCGATTTCTTTTCGGTAAGGAGCTCTTCAAGCTTCATATCCGGGATGGTCCGCTCCCTTCGGCTTCACCCGGCCAATAATTGACTGATCGACATCCATGAACCCGTGACCCAGCGCACGGCATGCCTTTCAGCATCTTTTTATCCCACTTAAATATTTTCATCTCCCCCAACCCTTCCTCAGGGCCTTTGAGTTCAAATCGGCACTTCACCGCATCCGGGCGAAGTGCCGATCTCGTCACTGGCGGTAAATCTGAGACTAAACGCAGCCGGTCGGTTTCGGAAGTCCCGCGAATTTGCACGCCTGTTTTGCAGGTCCGCCCGGATAAAGTTCGTAAAGGTACTTGGTATTGCCCTTTTCAGGACCCATTGCCTTTCCGATTTCCTTCACAAGGATCTTTATCATCGGAGCGATCTGATACTGCTTGTAGTAGTCCCTGAGAAAGTTGATCACTTCCCAGTGAGCATCAGTCAGTTCCAGGCCGTCCTGTTTTGCCAGCTCGACGGCCAGCTCTTTGGTCCAGTCATCGAGATTCAGAAGATAACCGTCATCATCAACCTCGATCTGTTTCCCTTGAAAGTCCATTGTTGCCATTTCTCTTCCCCCTTTCTTAGTGAAGTAGAATTAATTTTTTGCAGGGATCATTCCCAACAATTGAGACTACATATTTTAACATTTTGTGAAACCTCTGTGATTTCTTTCCAGTCAAATATTCAACGTGAGCTATAAAAGGTAATATACTCGCACCGGCTTGGTCAAATAAAAAAAACTTATCTATCAATGACCTTAATTTATTTCTTTTCCTGCGGCGCTTTCAACCTGAGGAACAGATAGGTCGGTGTCTTCATTTTGCGTGATTCTGAGAGCCGTGCTCTTCTGCTGTCATACCCTAATTCCACGACCTCGTAATCCTTGTCAGGGGTAAGACTCCACGCCTTGTCGGCGTCATTATCGCAAGCATATATCAGCGCATCAACATATGCGTCTCCGAGATTATGGCCCGACTGGTCAAAGACGTAAACTGCCCCGCATCCGCATCTCCCCCCGGCAAAGGTGCCGCCGAAAGGGGTATCGATGTCCTCGGCTTCCGCTATCGTCATCCGGCAGAAGGGACACCTGAGAAGGTTGTCATAGGGGAGTTCTCTCGCCATTTATTCGTCTTCCGTGCCCAATAGTATAGCAGTTTCCCTGGCGACTTGTCCTACCTTCACGGTTATCAGAGCCCCGTTCCTGTAGATGGTGACTTCCTGGTCATCATCCTGCAACTGCCGGATAACGCCCTTATATTCCTTCAGCCCCAATTGTCCGGCAATCAAAACCGCATAGCATCGCACAAGGGCATCCGAAGCCCCGAGATACCGCATACAGACAGGGGCCGACGACCGTATAAGATCGGGCTTTTTTTCACCGATGCGAAGCATGGCCCTCATAACACCGCCTCTGAACAGATCCTCGTCGTGAAAAGAGGCGATAATCGGGGCGAAATCTGCAAATTCCCCGGGATTGTTCCGGACAATTTCTCCGAGCATCTCGGGTGCGCTCCATGCGTTGTTCCCCGATTCCTCTCTCATCATCCATAAAAGCCGTTGGGCCATACTTCTCGCCTCTGTCGGGTCTTCCTTCGCCATTTCGGCCGCCAGGAGACCGATCGCCTCTATCGCCCTCCAGCAAAGGAGATTCTCCTTGTCATAGGTAAAAGATATCAGAAGCGCAGCGACGTTCCGTCTGCCTCTCGCAATATCGAGCAGCCCTGAATAGTTACCCTCTTCGAGCAGCCTGGCGATTTCCTTTTTTAGCAACACCTTCGTTCCTTTCCTGACTGAATAAAAAAGCACGCCTGATAAGGCCTGCAGCCCATTCGGGGGCGCCATAAGCATGGAGGTGCGTATAGGTCGCAAGTACATTCTTATAGCATATGCCGTCTTTCTTGTCAGCTATCCCCTGGCCTCGTTGCATCCTGAAGGTAAAGTCAACCCCCTCCTTCTCTCCAGCCTGGACGGCCCTCGAGTAGTGGAATTCGTGGCCTCTTAAGATCGTCCCTTTTTTGTAGAAGGCATTATCTCCAGTAACCTCGACTACGGTGTACCCGTGGGCCTGGGGCCTTTTCTCAAGACAGAAGGAAAGCGGAAAAACGCCCGTCATGCTATACTTTTTCTTGCCAAGGAGCAGAGCCCGCCCAAGGTACATCAAACCTCCGCATTCCGCATAAACCGGCAGGCCCTTTTCTATCGCCTTTCTGAGCGACCTTCGGAAGGAGGCGTTTCGTGCAAGCGCTATAGCATTCGTTTCGGGAAATCCGCCGCCGATATAGAGCGCATCGATTTCGGGAAGTTCCCGCTCCTTCAGTGCGCTGATTTCCAGAAGCCTCGCCCCAAGCTTTTCAAGCTCCTCGAAATTTTCCGGATAGTAAAACTGAAAGGCCGCATCTCTGATGATACCCACGGTGACACCGTCGGCCGAAGGGACATCGTATGAACGGCCCTCGAGGTGCTCTCCCCGGCGTTTTACCGACGGAAGAGGAGCGGCCTTCACGGCTATCTGCCAGATTCCGTCAAGATCGAGATATTTACTTGCGATCTCGGAGGCGGAAAAAATCGCCTTTTCCACTTCGGGGTGCTCCTGGAAGGGAATTAGTCCCATATGTCTCTCCGAAAGGACGTCCTGTTTCAGCTTGGGAATCGAGCCGAGGATACTGAGCCCGCAATATTTCTCTATGACCTCCGTGACAATTTTTTCGTGCCTTCGGCCCGCTATGTGGTTCAGGACAACGCCCTGAATGTCGACCTTCCTGTCGAACTTCTGCATCCCTAAAACCATGGCTCCTACTGTCCTGGTTGATTTTGTGCAGTCAAGTATGAGAAGCACGGGTGCCCTGATGATCTTGGACAGTTCGGCGGTGCTGTAAGTTCCCTCTGCGTCCATTCCGTCGTAGAGGCCCCTGTTACCCTCTATTACGGCGCAGTCGGCCCCTCCGAAGTGCCCTCTGAAGGAAGATAACAGTCTTTCCCTGCCGATAAGAAAGGGATCAAGGTTATAGCATAGATGCCCTGCAGCAGAGGCAAGCCAACCGGCATCTATGTAGTCGGGCCCTTTCTTATAAGGAACAATGAACTTTCCCCGCTTTTTCCATGCAGAGATCAGACCGAGGGAAAGCGTAGTCTTGCCCGCCCCTCCTTTGAGTCCGGCAACGACTATCCTCGGATAATGCATTTCCATATTTGCGGTTCCCTGTCGATGTTCCTTCAATTGTCCAGCACCCGGATCTTTATAATGCCTCAATCTTTCCTCCTTTGACAACATTCCCCGGTCCAACGGAACCTGGTATTCAAGCCAAGACAACGATGCTATAAATATAACAGGGGGTTTCATGAAGATAGCAGCCTGGATCGTATTGCTCACTGCATTCGCTTTTTTTACTCTCGGAGGGCTTGCCTTCGGGCAATCCGCAGGATTTCTCAGAGTCGCCGGAGACAGGGTACTTGACGCATCCGGAAGGCAGGTCATGCTAAAAGGGTTCAATGTTGTGTACAGTGATTTGGGCGTTATCCCTTACAGGAAGGCAATACGAATGATCAAAGCCACCGGAGCTAACTGCATCCGTCTTGCGATAGACTACCGTTCCTTCGAATCTGCCCCCTTCAGATATAACGAGAGGAGCTTTGCGATCCTTTCCCGGATATTGGACTGGTGTGGGAGATACCGCATATTCGTCATCCTTGATATGCACCTCCTGCCGGGGATACAAAACCCGCACGATTTTATCTCCCATCAGGGGGAGGCATATGAGTTCTGGTCCCTTAGAAAATATCAGGAGCGTTATTATGCACTTCTTGCAGAATTTGCAAGAAGATTCCACAAAAGGACAATCCTGGCCGCCTATGACCTGATGAACGAGGGGGTGCCTCCCGATGCCGAGACCTACCGGGAGGTCTTGAACAGGGCGGCAAAGACCGTACGATCCTTTGATAAAAACCATATCCTCGTCGTCGAGGAGGCGATCCTTGCCGGGGAGGGGAAGAGGCTGTTCATCATAGACGACAGGAACACACTTTATAGCATCCACTTCTATTTTCCCCGTGAGTTCACCCTTTATGCTGTCTCTACGGACAGGGCGGTAACGCATTACCCCGGCGAAGTGGCAACAGTGGGGAACAAGATTTCAGAGATATATTCCGAGCCGATCGAGGGAACGCACGACTGGAAGAAAGCAGTGATACGGGCTGTACCCCCTGAGGGCGCCGAGATCTTCACGGTAAGCATGACATCGGATCGAAACAGGGGCGCGGTGTGGTACGACGACATCTCTCTCACTGTCAACGGCCGTCCCGTTGATCTCCCGGCGCCGCTCGTCCGCAACGGTTCCTTCGAGGAAAGCTACAGGGGCTTTGCCTGGAATCTGCAGGGTTCCTGCGTTGCGGTCGGGGATGGACCGGCAAAAACAGGCAGACGTTCACTCACCTTTTCCCGCTGCCAGGCACCCTCCTCGGCATCAGGCAGCCCTATCGAGGCGACAAAGGGAGAATATGTCGTTGCCGCCTGGGAGAGGTCATCCGGCGCAACAGGGGATAACCGCCTTGTTCTTTCCTGGTTCGGGAAGAAAATCATGTTTCATCTGGACAAGACTGTCTTGCATGAGCAAATGGAATATGCCCTGGAATTCGGGAAGCTTTTCAATGTGCCCCTCTATGTCGGAGAATTCACTGCCCAGGCCAACCCCGAGGAAGAGAGCGTACTGAACTATCTCTCAGATCTTCTGCAGATCATGCAGGAAGAGGGCCTTCACTGGACCTACTGGGAATATCTCTCGGATTATCCGGGCACGGCACTCTACTCGGCCCATCTGAAGCCCTTAAGGCCGGATGCGCTTGACGTGCTCCGAAAGTACCTCAAAAAATAGGCGGGCACCCTCATTAAAGGTCGATCTGAGTGCCGAACTAAAAGCGCTATCTCTGCCTTTCACCTTGCCCGAAATCAAGCTAAAAATGAGATTTTCCTGACACAAAAAAAGCGGGTCCAGGATTGCCTGAACCCGCCTGAAACACAGTGCCGATACCCAGCAGCTATTTTATCATTCCCTTTTCCCTGAGGTATTCTTCGCTCGGGATCTCGACAGAGCTTGCGCCGCCGCCGTAGGAATACATAAGCCTGCCCACGTCGATCATGGCCCTCATCGCCTTCTTGACCTCGTCGGCCGGAACATTCTGTTCCGCTGAAACGCCCTTGATGATGTCCTTCTCCTTCAGCTTCTTTTTCCCCTTCGCTGCCTGGCAGAAGGCGAAAATCTTGTCCTGCAGTTCTGCTGTCTCCATTTACTCACCCCCTGATTAGGTTAGCACTTTGCAGTTAGGGCAGCGGCCCGCAGCCGCTGCCCGCCTTTTTGATTATAGCACCTACCACTTAAACGTAGAAGCGGTCCTCATCGTGTCTCTCATAAAGGTAAAGTCGTCGATTGACTGGAAGGTGAAGTCAATGCCGGTGAGTTTGAAGAACCTCTCCCAGCCGATCCTCTCGATCCATTCGCCGATCCTCTCGTTCTTTCTCGCATGAGAGGCATAAACCTCCACGATATGCTTCACCGCTGCAACAACCTTCGGCCACCTCGGCGGCTCGTTGGAGATGTAAGGAATTACGAGTTTGGAGAATTTCGGGTTCGACCTGAGGCTGTTGATCTTGCCGCCGACAACGATCGCGACTCCGTCACGCTCCGGATCCTTGATGCTGATCGGAGGGCAGACGGTGAAGCAGTTGCCGCAATACATGCACTTGTCTGCGTTGATCTTGACCGACTTGTTTGCCGGATCAGGGCTGATAGCCCTCGTCGGGCATGCGCCGATGACCGTCGGCAGCTCGCACATATTCTTGAACTCCTCATGCTTGACAGTCGGCACCTTTGTATGAACAGCAACCACGGCGATGTCCGAACAGTGCACCGCGCCGCACATGTTCACGCAGCAGGCAACCGCGAGTCTCACCTTGTTTGGCAGGCTTTTCGATTCAAAGTATTCGTAGAGCTCGTCCATCATCGACTTCACGAGACCGGAGGCATCGGTGCAGGCGCTGTGGCAATGCACCCATCCCTGGGTATGAACAACGTTTGTGATACCGTATCCGATGCCGCCCATCTTGAAGCCGCGTGCCGTGAGGTCTTTCTTAAGGGGCTCAAGCTGCTTTTCGTCGGAGACAAGGAATTCGACATTGTTTCTTGTCGTAAAGCGGAGGTATCCGCCGCAGAATTTCTCGGCAACATCACAGATCTCGCGGATCGTGGCTGTCGACAGGATCCTGGGGGAGCCTACTCTCACGGTCCACAGCTTGTCGCCGGACTCGCCGACGTGCACCATGGTCCCATGGTTAATGACCTCATGGTATTTCCATTTTCCGTAGTTCTTCTTGATTACGGGCGGAAGGAACTGCTCATAATGAGGCGGCCCTATGTCTGTTCTTCTCTGGGGTAATGCCATTTTTATATCCTCCTTAATATAGTTTTATGTAATTAAAACTTATATACGCCGGTCTTCTTCTCTTCTGCTTCCTTGGCCTTGTATGCCGCGATATCCTCGTCCGTGTAGAACATGAAAGGATCTTTTCTCGGCTCTTTGATCTGCTGCGGCATTGGCGGCACGCCGATCGCCTCGAGGAACGACCTCATGCCCTTCATCTCGATGACCTCGCCGATTCTCTCTCTCGGCTTCGCATTGTCATCCCACCATTCCCAGATCTTCCTGATCAGGTCCTTGACCTCGGTGTACGGCGGCTCAACCTTGATGAACGGAACGATGACCCAAGAAAGGAGCGAACCGACAACGATCGGGGCCTTACTTCCGATACATATGGTCGCGCCCCGCTCGCCGCTCGGCCTGAGGGCCTTTGTCATTCTTGTGATACAGTGCATGCACCTGTTGCACTCGGAGTTATCGATCTTGAGTTCTTTTCCGTCATAGCTCATGCACTGTGTCGGGCACATGCTGACGACCTCGGCGTTGATGTCCATCTTCTTTGAGTAATTCGCCACTTCTTTCTGGTCGATCTGGATATCGCCTTTCCAGGTACCGATGATAGACATGTCAGAGCGCGCGATCGAGGCAACGCAGTCGCAGGCGCATCCAGCCGCCTTGATCTTGAATTTATACGCGAAGGTGGGTCTGTGGATCTCGTCCTGAAACTCCTGCGTCAAGGCATAGGTGAGACCAAGAGTATCATAATTTGACCACTCGCAGCGGCCCGGTCCAACGCAGCAGCTCGGCGTTCTCAATGCGGAACCTGATCCTCCAAGATCCCATCC
>JAWOKY010000120.1:0-10701 GCA_033853975.1 Thermodesulfovibrionales bacterium | reverse complement strand
ACATGGACAGGATCATGCCGATTGCGAAAAAATACAACCTCAGTGTCATCGAGGATTGCGCCCAGTCATTCGGCGCAGGGATCAGGGGACAAAAGACGGGAAGCTTCGGTGATGCGGGATGTTTCAGTTTTTATCCGTCGAAGAACCTCGGGGCATTCGGCGATGGCGGGATGGTAGCGCTCGGAGACAGCTCAATCGCCACGGACATAAGGAAGCTGCGTAATCACGGCTCGATGGGGGCCTACCGTCATGAGTCCATCGGCTTCAACAGCAGGCTTGATGAGATACAGGCTGCCGTCCTTCTTGTGAAGTTTAAGAGGATCGACGAATATAACGGAAAGAGAAGACAGGTAGCCGCCTTCTATAACTCGCTGCTTTCCGATGCGGTAGAGCTGCCTGTTGAGAGGCCGGGCTGCACCCACGTCTATCACCAGTATACGATCAGAACTGCAAGGAGAAATGAGCTGCAGAAGCATCTGCGCGACAATAACGTCTCATCCGTCGTGTATTATCCGATACCGCTTCATCTGCAGGAGGCGATGAGGTTCATGGGACACAAAGGGGGTGATTTCCCGGTTGCCGAGGAAGCGGCTGAAAGGGTCCTTTCACTGCCAATCTACCCCGAGCTTGATGAGGTGACCGTGACAAAGATCGCCGATATCATCAATAATGCCTGATACGGTCATGATTGTGACGGGCGAGACCTCGGGTGAGCTCTACGGCTCCCTGCTGGCAGCTGCCCTGCGCGAGAGGAAACCCGGCCTCAGAATTATCGGGATCGGCGGGGAGAGGATGCGGGCCGCTGGTGTGGAGCTTATTTCAGGCATAGCGAGCGCCTTCGGAATAGCGGAGGTCTTTTCTTCTCTTAGATCGATCAAACATACATACAGGACGGCCGTTGAGGCGCTTCGCAGTGAAAGGCCTGCCCTGCTTGTGCTCATCGACTATCCTGATTTCAACCTCAAACTTGCAGAGGAAGCGAAAAAAAGACGGATAAAAATACTCTACTACGTCAGTCCCCAGGTATGGGCGTGGAGGAAAAGAAGAGTGGGGAAAATCGCACGGCTCGTCGACAAGATGGCGGTGATACTCCCTTTCGAGGAGCCTATTTACAGGGCTGCGGGGCTTTCCTGCGAGTTTGTGGGGCATCCGGTATTCGATGAGATACAGGAGATGAAGGCGGATAAGCCTGCCCTAAAGAGAAGCCTGGGGCTCGATGGGGAGCGGCCCCTGCTTTCCCTTCTTCCAGGCAGCAGGCCAAACGAACTCGACAGGCTTCTTCCGGTGATGGCGGAGGTCGTGAAGGAATTCAGAAGGGAGTTCGGTAATTTTCAGTTCTGCATTCCCTTTGCGCCGAATACGGATACTGCGAGATACGGGAATATTATTGACTACCTAAGGAGTGAAGGAGTGGCGATAAACCACGGCGAGTCGCTTAAGACTCTTGCGGCTTCGGATTATGCGGTGGTGGCTTCTGGCACCGCTTCCCTGCAGGCGGTTCTCCTTGGCGTTCCGATCGTTGTCATTTACAAGCTATTCCCCTTTACATACTGGCTGGGAAGACTGATCATAAAGGTGAAACACATATCGCTTGTGAATATCCTCTCCGGAGAGGAGGTAGTAAGGGAGCTGCTTCAGTCAGAAGCCACGGCAAGGAATATCACGGACGAGATCAGAAGAATCATTTTGGATATACGTTACAGGGAAAAGATGTCCGCTTCCTATGAAAGGGTGAAATCGATGTTTCCAAGGACGAAGGCATCAGCGAGGGTGGCAGAGATCGTTCTTCAGATGGCCGGATGGGGAAGCTGATGCAATGGTCCTGAAACCGTGAAATGTATCTGATTTACAGCTTCACCTATACCCTAGTGATGCTTATTCTGTTCATCCCTCAGTATCTCAGAAGGCCGAAGGAATACAGGCAGAGATGGCTCAGGGAAAAGCTCGGGACCATTCCGCCCCTTGGCCCTTCAATCTGGGTTCATGCTGTCTCGGTGGGGGAAGTCGGCGCATCAATTTCACTTCTGGGAAAACTGCGCAGGGCGTATCCTTCGCTTCCGATAGTCCTTTCCACAATCACCGATACCGGACGGAAGGTGGCGATGGAAAAGGCGCCGTCAGGCACCAAAGTTATCTATCTTCCCTTCGATACGGGTTTTGTCCTGAGAAGATGCCTAAGGCGGGTGCAGCCGGTGATCTTCATCACGATCGAGACCGAGATCTGGCCCAACATCATCCGTCTCTTTGCCCGCAGGGGGATACCAGTAGTCATGCTCAACGGGAGAATATCGGAAAGATCCGCACGGGGATACAGGAAGATAGCCTTCTTCATGAAAAGGGTGTTCACCAATGTCAGAATCTTCGGGATGCAAAGCACCGCTGATGCAGCCAGACTGAGGGATGCAGGGGCAGCCGGGGAAAATGTCGTCGTGACCGGGAATTTCAAGTTCGACATGGCTGTCAAGCGGGAAATACCGGCGTGGGCAGCCGGGCTGAAAGGACCGGTGATAGTTGCTGGCAGCACCCATAGCGGAGAAGAGGAGCTGATCATCTCGGCATTCAGGGAAAATCTCCTGAGGTTTCCGAGCCTCAAGCTCATCCTTGCGCCGAGGCACCCGGAGCGTTTCGCAGAGGCCGCGGAGGCGGTGAAGGCGGCGGGGCTTCCCCTGTTGAACCGCTCGCAGCTTGGGTCCGGGGACGACTGGAACCAGAAATTCGAATACGGCGTAATACTGCTCGACACCATCGGAGAATTATCCTCAGTTTACGGCGTTGCAGACATAGCGGTCATAGGCAAGAGCCTTATCGGCCTGGGGGGCCAGAACCCGCTTGAACCTGCGTTTTGGGGCAAGGCCATCATCTGCGGACCCCACATGGAGAACTTTCCCTTCATTGAGGAGTTCTACCGCGATGGGGCTGCCTTCAAGGTAGAACCATCTGCGTTGGCAAAGAAGATGGCGGAGCTGCTGCTCGATCCGGGAAAGGCCGCTCAGGCGGGGCAAAAGGCAAGGCAGTTATATTCGAAAAATGCCGGGGCTGTTGACAGGGCGATGGAGATTATCAGGACGGTAATAAACGAGAAAGGAGGTTTCTGATGGATAAGAAGATTACGATCTCATCTCAGGAAATGAAGAGAAGGCTGGATGCAAACGACATAGCATTCATCTTCGACCTCAGAAACAGAGACGAGTTCGGAGCCTGGCGCATCGAGGGCCGGTCGGACATCGAAACCATGAACATACCCCAGGAGGACTTTGTCGGCGAAGAAGAGAAATATCTTGACAGGTTCCCGCGGGACAGGCAGATTGTCACGATCTGCGCCCACGGCGATTCCTCAAAATACTCGGCGGAACTCCTTGCAGGCAAGGGTTTCGATACGGTGAGTCTGGAAGGCGGGATGGACGCCTGGAGCGAGTTTTATGAGACGCACAGGGTGAATGATTCCCCGCTCATCTATCAGATCTACCGTGTTGCGAAGGGGTGCATCTCGCATCTCCTCGTATCCGGAGGCGAAGCGGTTGTTATAGATGCAGTCAGGCATATCGACCGCATCCTCGATCTTGACGAATCTCTCGGCGCCAGGATCGTGCATGTGCTGGACACCCACCTGCAGGCCGATCACATCTCCGGCGGCAGGGATATCGCAGAAAGAACAGGCGCTGCATACCACCTTAACCCCGGTGATGCCGCAGGGGCATCATACGATTATGTCTCCCTTGGGAAAGGGGAAGTTATATCCTTCGGCGAGAGCTCCCTTGAAATGATCCACTCACCGGGGCATACCCCCGGCAGCACCTCATTTCTCCTCGACGGCAGATTCCTTTTCACCGGAGACACGATCATGAAGACCAGCATCGGCAGACCCGACCTGGGGGGAAAGGCCGAGGAATGGGCCGCCCTCCTCCATGGCACCCTTTTCGATCGCTATAGCATGCTGGGCGACGATATTGTCATTCTTCCGACCCACGCCGCAGGCATAAGGGAACAGGATGACCAGGGCGTTGTTGCGACAACATTGGGCAGGGCAAGAAGGGAGAGCGACCTATTCCGGATAACACAACTGCGGCCCTTTATCGACTTCGTCAAATCGAGCCTGCCTGAGAGCCCCGAACGTTACCAGGAGATAAGGAAGGTGAATCTCGGCCTGATAGCCCCTGCCGAAAAAAAGAGGAAGGAACTGGAAATCGGAAAGAACCTCTGCGGGATGATGAAGAGGTGAAGTCCCGCGCTCAGTCCTTCTTTTTTGTGCCAGCCAGGAGCACGGTATCGCCAAGGAGTTTTACCTCTGTCCGGGCGAAGCCGGCCTTTTTCATCCAGCCTGACATCTCCCTGGGCGTGTAGGTCCTTCCCCCCGGCGTATTGACGAGCATGTTGATAGCGAAAATCGCACCGACCCGGGGGTTTGTTTTTGAATCGTCGAGATAAAATTCCTGCACGACGACCCTGCCGCCGGGATTGAGGGCCGCCCTGCTCCGCCTGAGCAGCCCGAGGCAGTCCTCGGCTGTATAGGAATGAAATATCTGTGAGATGAAGACCATATCATAACCCGATCCCCAGTCGTCCATTGTGAAATCGCCGGGAAGCAGATGGATCTTCTTTTCAAGTCCCGCCTGCCGTATCAGCCTCCTGGATATCCTGAATGTGTCAGGGAAATCAAGAAGCGTCACATCGATCTTTTTCCGTGCGAAGGCCATTGAGTAAGTCCCGGGTCCGCCGCCGAGGTCCAGCAGCCTTCTTACCCCCCTGAGGTCGAGGCCCCTGATGACGTCCTTTTCCTTCAGGGAGGCGAGGTTATGCATGCCGAGGATGAATGATTCATGATCATGGGACCTCCTAAGGGGCCTGCCTGTCTTCAGGACCGTATCGAGACCGGACCAGTTGTCCCAGAGAACACTGTAGTGTGCAAGGATGTCTCCCTGATACCCTGGCTTCCCCTTCACGAGATAGCGGGCAGAGACCGGGGCGTTCGAATATCGGTTGTTTATCTTTTTCAGAAGTCCAAGCGAGACGAGACTGTTCAGAACTAGCTCCGTTGCCCTCTCATCACTCTTGAGGTCCCTGGAAAGAGAGGCAGCAGTCTTTCCGCTGCCTCCAAGGTGGTCGAAGATCCTGTAGTTATTTGCGGTAAGAACGATTCTCGCCGGCATGAATGACGACAACTGTCTCAGCTTGTCGAGCCCGTCTGCCATGGTGCGTCAGATCATCCGAGGCGATCTTCGTAAATCTTTATCTTGATCCCTTTCCTCAGCCCGTCGACATAAGACTTCACGGCGCTGTCCTTTGCGTTTGCCATGGCTGCCTGCTGAAGGGCCTCCGCGTTCTTATCGCCTTCAGGCGCCTTTGCCAGATCCTCGGCCGGCACCCTTACGGAGAGCGCTATCAGACGCTGCATCTTCTGTATCGTCAGTTCCTGCCTCTTCGATGACTCGTAGATCTCGGGGGTGAGCCTTTCGAGCTTCAGTCTGTTCTGGTAGACATTCACATCGAAGACGCCGTCCCTCATGAAGGCAGGTTCGCTCTCGATCGCCCTGTTCAGCTCCGCATCGCTGACACTGATGCCGTTATCTTTGGCGGCGATGAGAAGAATCCTGTTACTGACCAGTGCGTTGAGCACGTTTTCCTTCAGGTTGAGCTTCTTCCTCATATCCTCATCGAACTTATCTTTGTATAGTTCTCTGTAGAAGTTGGAAATATTGTCATATGCCCGCCAGTATTCAAGCGCGGTTATCTTGTACGGTCCAACTTCAGCGAGTATCTCCCTGTCCTCCATCATGCCGGACTTTGGTCCAATCCCCCAGAAAATGAAGGAGAGGATCACAACGACAAAAAGGATATAGAAATACTTCGCGTTTGAGCGCATCGTTTTCAGCATCTATTCAGTACCTCCCTGAAAAATAGTCGTTCAAAATCTTACTGTGGTCAAAGGCGATTGGTTCGGGAAGGTTTCCCTCGCCATAAACGTCCAATTCCGCTGCATCGTCGCCGGCCTCGGCATTCCCCGAGGCCTCAGCAAGAAAGACGGTCGAGACCGTATGCTGCCGCGGGTCTCTCGATGGATCGGAATAGCTGTGGAATTGTCTCAGCAGTTTCACATGCAGTCCCGTCTCTTCACGCGCTTCCCTAACGGCTGCCTCTTCGAGGCTCTCGCCGTAGTCTACAAATCCCCCGGGAAGCGCCCAGCCGTATGGAGGATTTTTTCGCTTTATCAGAATTATGCCGCCCCTGTAACGTATGATGATGTCAACGGCCGGAAGCGGATTTCTGTGTCTACTGCTCCTCTTCAAATCTCGTATTTATGTCTCTTTCAGGCACGATGGTCGAAACCGCGTGCTTGTAAATCAGCTGCTGGCTGGATTCCTTCAGGAGTATGACGAAATTGTCAAACGCCTTTACCACACCTTTCAGCCTTACCCCGTTTGTCAGGTAGATGACAACAGGCATCTTCTCTTTTCTCAACTGGTTGAGAAAATTATCCTGCAGGCTCTGGCCCTTGCTCGACATCCCCCTTACCCCTCCCTCTTTTTTCTTTACAATAAATTATTCCTGTCAAATATTCAAGCAGTTTCGCCCTCTGCAGGCATCAGGAGACACCCTGTCTGCGAAGGACGCCTTCTATAGCCCTGAAGATCTCCTCCACCGCATGAACCCCTGTGATATCGATCCACTGTATCCCCTCTTCCTTTCTGAACCACGTAAACTGCCTCTTGGCGTATCTTCTTGTGTTTCTCTTTATGAGCGACACTGCATCCTCAAAGGTGATCTCCCCTTTGATGTGCATGGCGAACTCCTTATACCCTATCGCCTGAAGCGGCGTCATGCAGGGATTTCCGGCAAGGAGCCCCCTGACCTCCCCCAAAAGCCCCGAGGCAACCATGCTGTCCACCCTCTCTTCGATCATCCGGTAAAGTTCCTTCCTCTCCCTCGTAAGTCCTATCTTGATGAATTCATAGGGCAGGGGGCTTGTGCGCATCCGCTGGAGGAAAGATATCCTCTCCTTGCTCTTCATCCTCACCTCGATCGCCCGCACGATGCGCCTTGTGTCGTTTCGTTCGATCTTCCCGGCGGCATCCGGGTCGATCTCAGACAGATATGCATATAATGAACCGCTTTCTTCTTCCTCTATCTCAAGAAGGCTTTCCCTCAGCGGCCAGTCTGCAGAAGGACCGCTGAAAATGCCCCTCGTAATCGCCTTTATGTAGAGCCCCGTCCCTCCAACGATCAGGGGGATCTTTCCCCTGGCAAGAAGGTCCTCGATCACAGGAACGATCTTTTCGATATACTGGCCGGCGCTGAAGGATTCCGAAGGGTCTACGATGTCGATCATGTGGTGGCGGACGGCCGCCCTCTCTTCGACCGTCGGCTTTGCCGTCCCGATGTCCATGCCGCGGTAGATCTGCATCGAGTCCGAGCCTATGATTTCGGTGTTGAGCTTTTGCGCAAGAAGGATGGAAGCCCCCGTCTTTCCCACCCCTGTCGGGCCGAGAAGTATGAGGACCTTCTTCATTTCCTCTTGAACATCTTCTTCAGATCATCGAGGGAATAGAAGATCCGTGTCGGCCTGCCGTGGGGACACTGGTCCGGATGCTCCGTCTTTTGGAGGTCGGAAAGGAGCACAGAGAGTTCCTCCTGCGTAAGGATGTTTTTGCCGCGCACGGAACTGTGACAGGCAACCCTGGCAGCGATCGCCTCACGGAGCGGCCTGCCGGGCGAATCACCCTCGAGTACTGCAGAAGCCGCGTCAGCGAGTATTCCCCTCATGTCTGCGCCCTGGAGAGCTTCAGGTATTGACCTCACAATAACCGTGTCATGGCCGAAATCCTCGACCTCGATCCCGAACTCTTGAAGGAGTTCCAGGTTGGAGAGAACTGCCCTGCATTCCTTTGGCGAGAGTTTCACCTGCTCGGGAAAGAGAAGACGAAGGGAGGCCTGGTTTATGCTCTTCAGGAACCTCTCATATAGTATCCGCTCGTGCGCAGCATGGTGATCTATGAGTGTCAGCCCTCCCTTGCCGGAAAGCGCGATGAAGGTATCCCCGAGATAGATGAAGGGATGAAGGGGCTGATACGATAATTCCATGTCCTCTGCCACAAAGGTGCGATCAGTTTGTTCGGCCAGAGGGGGATACATGGGAGAGGAAGAAGCCGCGACCGTGCGCGTAGCAGGTTCTGCAAAAGGCGCTGTGAACCCGGAGCGCTCTTTTTTTACCTCATCCCTTACTGCATGAAGGACGAAACGGTATATCGCTTCCCTGTCAGCGAACCGCACCTCCCGCTTTGCCGGATGGACATTGAAATCCACCGTTTTCGGGTTCATCTCAAGGAAGAGGAAAAAGACAGGATGCCTGTCATGGGGCAGGATCCCCTCGAAGGACTGATAGACAGCGTGTGAAAGGGCGGGATCCCTGACAGGGCGAAGGTTGATGAACAAAAACTGATGAGACTTGCCCTTTCTGAAATGCTCTGCCTTAGAGACAAGCGCCTCAAGCCTCATCTCTTCAATGGATGCCTGTACCTCTGTAAGACCCTTCAGGAACTCTCCGCCGTAGATCTGGAGTATCCGCTCCCTGAACCCGGAGGCAGCAGGGAGAGACATCGTCTCACCCGACTCCTGTGAAAGCGTAAAGCAGATCGCGAAATGGGAAAGAGCCTCTTTTGTCACGGTATCAAGGATATGGATAAACTCTGTGTTGTCTGACTTCAGAAATTTCTTCCGCGCAGGCGTGTTGAAAAACAGGTTCCTCACCTCGAAGGTCGTGCCGGCAACGGATGAGTCCCTGGTCTCCTTCACTTCCCCGCCTTCAATATCGACCGATACCCCCGACGCTGTACCGCGGAGACCGGTGATGAGTTTCACTCTGGCAACAGATGAGATTGAGGGAAGCGCCTCCCCCCTAAACCCCAATGTCCGGATATCGAAGAGGTCTTCCTCTTTAGAGAGCTTGCTTGTCGCATGCGGCTCAAAGCAGAGGAGCGCGTCTTCCCTGTCCATCCCTGCGCCGTTGTCCGAGACGCGGATGAGCCGCTTTCCGCCGCGAAGAACATCGATCCTGATGTCGGTTGCTCCGGCGTCTATTGCGTTTTCGATCAGCTCCTTGACGACCGAGGCAGGCCTTTCAATGACCTCCCCTGCGGCGATCCTGTTTCTTATGTCGATCGGAAGAACCCTTATAAGGGGCATATGACATTTTAAAAACTGCGGCCTTGATTTCGCAAGAAAGGGAAAAAAAAGGCGGGCAAGAGCCCGCCTTTTTAACCGTGATGTGACTGCCTTGCCTACTTTAGCTGGCTCATAAGCTTTTCTGAGACCTCGTTGATCGCCGGAGCGCCGTCGATGCTGATCACCTTCGGGCCGCTGATGTTCTTGAAATAGTTCACTGCTGCCATGGTGCCGGTCGTTGTATCGTAGTAGATGTCGTGCCTTTTATTGATCGCTGCCTCGTCCTGATCGTCCGGCCTCGTCTTCAAATCACCGCCGCAGACCCGGCATACAAGCTTGCCTTCTTTTTCGACAGGCTTGATCGCATCGATAAAAACATGGTTTGGATGGTTGTTGTCGTTTACGCAGAGCCTTCTGCCCATGATCCTGTCACGAGCGATCGTGCGGTCAAGGGAGATCTCGACTACGTAGTCGAGCTTTATGCCCGCGTCCTTGAGCGCCTTGTGGAGAGTTTCGGCCTGTACGACGTTGCGGGGGAACCCGTCGAGGAGCCAGCCCTTCTTGCAATCGTCCTCTTTCAGCCTGTCAAGGATCATCGGGATCGTGATATCGTCAGGGACGAGATCTCCCCTGTCGATATACGCCTTCGCCTTTTTTCCAAGCTCTGTGCCGCCGCCTATATTCTTTCTGAAGATAGCGCCGGATTCGATATGCGTGATGCCGTACTTCTTCTGGATGATCGCGCCCTGTGTGCCTTTGCCGCTTCCGTTCGGACCAAAAATCAAGATGTTCATAAGGTCTCCTTTCTTATTGCTTCAAAGTGAAGTAATCAAAATGTCAGCTAAGACTATAACAAAAAACGGCCGGATATTTCGAGTGCCCGCCGAAACGGACAGCCCGAAACCGCGGCTGCCCCTCGTTTACTTGCCGCCGGTCGTAAAGTTATAATCACCGATGAACCTCTATCTGATCGACGGCAACTCCTATGTCTACCGTGCCTTTTTCGCAATCAGAGGGCTCACCAATTCAAAGGGGTTTCCAACCAACGCGATCTACGGATTTACGAACATGCTCCTCAGGATCATACGGGAAAAGGAGCCCGACGGGCTTGCCGTTGTCTTCGACTCGCCCGTCCCCACGGAAAGGCACAGGCTCTTCGAAGACTACAAGGCGCACAGGCCCGAAATCCCCTCTGACCTTGCAAGACAGCTTCCCCATGTCAGAAGGATGATCTCGGCCTTTAATATCCGCATTTTCGAGGTCCCCGGCTACGAGGCCGATGACCTGATCGGAACGATCGCAAAGAAGGCGGCGGGTGAAGGAAACAGCGTCTTCATCGTCACCGCCGACAAAGACATGCTCCAGCTCGTTGACGGCAATGTCAAGGTATATGATCCGATGAAGGAGCGGATTCTGGATGCGGAGTACGTGCGGGAGCGGTTCGGAGTCGGCCCTGAAAGGGTCAGGGAGTTCATGGCGCTTATGGGCGACGCCGTTGACAACATCCCCGGCATAAAAGGCGTGGGCGAAAAGACCGCAAAAGGA
>JAWOKY010000119.1:0-22135 GCA_033853975.1 Thermodesulfovibrionales bacterium | reverse complement strand
GATTCCGAAGGGTCGAGCCCCATGTAGATCCTGCAGAATGTGGAGATCTCCGGAAGCCTCTCCCCGATCAGTTCCCTGTCGACCTTTGTCAGGTCGAGGTGCACATAATCTTTCCCCCCGATACCCCTGCCCTCCCTGATCTCTGTCAATATCGCCCTTGAAACCATGTCCCTCGGCGCGAGGTCCTTTATCGTAGGTGCGTAGCGCTCCATGAACCGTTCGCCCCTGCCGTTTACAAGGATCCCGCCTTCCCCCCTTGCCCCCTCTGTGACGAGTATGCCCAGGCCGTAGAGCCCGGTGGGGTGGAACTGGAAAAACTCCATGTCTTCAAGCGGAACACCCGCCTCAAAGAGGATTCCAAGACAATCGCCTGTTGACGCGAGGGCATTCGAGGTGGTCTTGAATATCCTCCCGTATCCTCCCGATGCGACAAGAGTCGCCTTTGCACAGAAGATATGCAGCTCCCCTGTTTCTATCCTGACGGCTATTAGGCCGTGGCACCTGCCATCAACGATGACTATATCGAGCACATGGAATTCGGGGAAGAAACTGACGTTCTGGCGGTGGCTCTGCTCGTGCAGTGCGATCAGGATTGCATGGCCGGTCCTGTCCGCCGAGTAGCACGCCCTTCGGACGGCCGCTGCGCCGAAGTCCCTCGTATGTCCGCCGAAGCGTCTCTGGGCGATCTTCCCCTCCTTCGTCCTGGAAAAGGGGACGCCCATGTGCTCAAGCTCTATGACGGTCCTGACCGCGTCTTCGCACATGATGCCGATAGCGTCCTGGTCCCCGAGAAAATCGCTTCCCTTGACCGTGTCGTAAAAATGCCACTCGGGAGAGTCCGGTTCCTCGTTGCCGAGCGCCGCCGCTATGCCGCCCTGGGCCGCTGTCGAATGGGAGCGCGTTGGAAAGAGCTTCGTGAGCACGGCAACGCTACCACTCTTTGCCGCCTCTGTCGCGGCCCTGAGCCCGGCAAGTCCCGAGCCTATAATCACGGTATCGAAGGAATGAGTCATAGCACCATTATACTCCAAAAATTCCGGGAGGAACGGCTGGGAGAGCAGGGACCTCCTACCCGCAGGGGCAGAGATCGTCGGCCTGTCTTTTCACGGCCCTTGCTGTATCGGGGTCCAGGCCGCTTTGCACGACGAACGTCTCTTCGTCCATCTCGGCGATATCCTTGACAAGGATGAAGTCCCTTGCGATAAGCGTCTCGAGGGGTTTTCTCGTTGCCGAGGGGAGGATCGTCACGGGGTACAGTCTCTTCTCTTCTATCATCCTTTCGAGGCTCTCACCGTCAGGGTACCGCCAGCTCGTCACCTTGAGCCCGACACATTCGGCGTACCTCAGCGCATCGCTCGTACATCTCGTGTTCGTAACGAGCCACCCACGGTGGACAAACTCCCCATGACCGGCCATCTCTTCGCAGGCCTTCCTTATGTCCACAAACCGCGCATGGACATACAGCGCAACTTTTACGTCGGTCGCGTTTCCCCCACTGTTATGGTACTTGCATTCGATGACGTAATGCTCGTCATCCTTGCTTGCAAGCACGTCCACCTCATGTTTGACGCAGTGCCCATCCATTATCTTTTCCACCTCGACCGAATACCCGTGCGCCTTCAGTATGCCTGCTGTGTATTTTTCGAAGGGGTAACCGGAGGGACCAAGTGAATAGAGGGCCTTCTTCAGGGAATATTTCATCCCCGATGCGCTGTTGTACTGCTTCAGATGTCTCCTTGCGAGCCTGAATATCGCCTTAGTCCTCATCGACGGGGTGACCTCCCCTTCAACCTTCTCTGCGATATCGCGGGCCACATCGGAGGGCGCTCCCGAGCGCATGAGCGACTCGATGAGCTTCTGGATATCGAACCGCTCGGGCAACCCGGACGATTTTATGATATGCACGGCCATAGGAAGAAATTTTACACCATAAGACATTTTTTCTGGAATACTATAGCGCATCCTTCGTGATATAATGCTGGAAAGTCTTTGACTAAACGGACAAGGGGAGGAACCATATGTCATCAGTCAGGGATGTCTTGAAACTCATCGGCAGCACCCCTTTGGCAAGGATCAATCATCTCACCGGCCCCGGAGATGCCGAGATCTGGGCAAAGATCGAGGGGGCAAATCCCGGCGGTTCGGTTAAAGACAGGATCGCACTTTTCATGATCGAAACTGCGGAGAAGGAGGGAAAGCTGAAACCCGGAGGAACGATCATCGAACCGACCAGCGGCAACACCGGCATAGGTCTTGCCATGGTGGCCGCGGTCAAGGGGTACAAACTGGTTCTCACGATGCCAGAGACGATGTCACTCGAACGAAGGCAGCTTCTTCAGGCTTACGGAGCAGACCTTGTTCTCACTGAAGGGAAGAAAGGGATGAGGGGGGCGGTCGACAGGGCAGGGGAGATCCACAGGGAAAATCCCTCTTTTTACTTCATGCCACAGCAGTTTGAAAACAGGTCTAACCCTGAGATCCACAGAAAGACGACAGCCGTCGAGATACTGAACGACCTCGGCGGCGCCCCCGATGGGCTTGTTGCGGGCGTGGGAACGGGGGGGACGATCACAGGGGTCGGAGAGGTGCTCAGGGATCGAAACCCCGGCATCCGGATCGCAGCTGTCGAGCCTGCAGCCTCGCCGGTGCTTTCGGGCGGAAATCCGGGACCCCACAAGATCGCAGGAATCGGTGCGGGGTTTGTGCCGGGGGTGCTGAACACAAAGATATATGATGAAGTGATACAGGTCACAGACGAAGATGCCGCCGAAACGACACGGTTCATGGCAAAAAAAGAAGGTATTCTGTGCGGGATATCCTCAGGTGCTGCGATGTGGGCCGCCCTCAGGGTAGCGAAAAACCTCGGCAACGGCAAGAAGGTCGTCGTGATCCTTCCCGACAGGGGAGAGCGTTATCTCAGCACCGGGCTATTTGCGGCAGAGTCGCCGTAAGATATTGTCTTACTATTTCTATCGGATTTATTGACCCTTGCAGGATGTTCGCCTCTTTTCTTCTTGCAAAGTCAGGTCAATACACTATCCGGGGAAGAGGGCGCCGGGGGTCCTGCCTTCGCAGTAGTCCCTGAGCCTGTACATAAGCGCACCCCATGTAGTATTGCACTGTCTGAAGAATCCTGTCACTGCCCTCCAGCCGGTATGGGAAAACCTCAGGACGGTCCCTCCTCCTGCCTCGTCTTCGATTAGCTCGAAAAGAAGTGATGTGCCTGTCCATTCCTCCACTTCGCCCAGGCAGGTCCAGCGCACGAGCCTGTCACGCACGAGTTCGTCTATTCTCATCCTGAAAACGGTCGAGCGGTCGTAAAACCCGAATGTGGCGATGCTCCCCTCTTCGGCTGTTGTCTCGACGTCAAGGGTCCACCATTCCATAAATCCGGCCTCTGTTGTTATCGCCCTGAAGACGGTTTCAGGGGGCGCCTCGATTTCGATTTCGTGCAGTATCTCGGGCATCGTCCCTCCTCGGTTTTCTCGAAACAATTCTATTCTTTTTTGCATCCAACTGCAAGCCCGGCGACAGTCCTCCTTGATTTTCCCGGAGTATGTGATAGTCTTTCCTTAAGCGCATACCTGGGATGAAAGAAAGACGATATGGATCTGGATAAATTCTGGAGAAAGGTGGCTTTTCTGACACCCGGGTGGTGGGTCGTACATTGCGCAGGCATCGCTATTGTTTACGCGCTTGGCCATTTTCTCTGGAGGTAGCGTGATTAAGTACTTTCTGAGATTCAGCCCCGGCTGGTGGATTCTCCATGCGGTCGTTATAGGGCTTACCTTCTATCTCGGCCATATGGTGAAATTCTCTTTTTAGAGGCGATATGAAGAAGAGAACTCTGCTTCTTACCCTATTCCTCCTTGCCCTTGCCGGCCTTCTGCTTCACTACCGCATCCATGACTTCATGATCCGCGACCGGATGAACCCGTCGGTCGTGCACTTCAACGGCACCAAATTCCTTTCTTTCATATTCCCGCTGACCGATGTATTCCTCGTCACATTTCTGTTCATGCGAAGGAGCACCGCCGTTTATGCCTACCTCCTGAACGGCCTCATAGTGATATATGGCACTGTCTTCATGGCCCACTTCAGCATCGCCGAGATGACTGCAAGGTCTGTACCGATGAGCGACTGGATTGTGAAATCCACGCTGCCTGACATTGCAGTAGCCTGGGCTGATTTTTTTGCGGGAAAGGCACTTTACGACCTTTACCTGAGGGGATAGGCACTCGCCGCTCATGACATCTACGCCTCCGTAGACAGAGGCCGGATCGTATGATACCTTGAAATTATCTCTCACCTGAAATTTGCCGCGGATACACGTCTGTCCGCAATACGAAGGAGGACGCCATGATATCAATCACCGTTAACGGGAAAAAACACGAAGTGGACGTCGAACCGTCAACGCCCGGGAACTGAAGAAGGCATAGACAGGGCAGAGCAGACCGTGGATGCAGGGGAATAAGACAGCATGGAGGAAGGCCGGCAGATCATGATATTCCTCTGCGGTGACGTGATGACAGGTCGGGGGATCGATCAGATCCTGCCGCATCCTGGCGCACCTCACCTCTACGAGCCCTATATGAAAAGCGCGAGGGGTTACGTCGAGCTTGCTGAAAGTGCAAACGGTCCGATGCCGAGGCCTGTCGACTTTGCCTATATCTGGGGGGATGCGCTCGGCGAATTCGATCGGGCAGGCCCTGATCTGAGGATCATTAACCTCGAGACGGCTGTGACAAGGAGCGAGGATTATGAAGACAAGGGCATTAACTACAGGATGCACCCTGATAACATAGCCTGCCTCGCCGCTGCCCGGATCGATTGCTGCTGCCTGGCGAACAACCATGTCCTTGATTGGGGATATCAGGGACTACTCGAAACCCTCGAAACATTGAAGGGCGCCGGAATAAAGGTTGCCGGATCGGGAAGGGATTTACGGGAGGCCGAATCTCCCGCCGTGATCGAAGTCATTGGAAAAGGGAGGGTCCTTGTATTTTCCTTCGGGTCTGAGACAAGTGGAATACCTTTTTTCTGGGCCGCTTCCGGAAACCGGCCAGGCGTAAATCTGCTCAGAGACTTCTCACATTCCACAGTCTCTTCCGTCAAGGAAAAGATCGGGAGGGTGAAACAAACCGGTGACATCGTGATCGTCTCGATTCACTGGGGCGGAAACTGGGGGTATCAGATACCTTCGGAACAGAGAGAATTCGCCCACAGCCTTGTTGATGAAGCCGGAGTTGACATAATACACGGCCACTCCTCCCACCATGTAAAGGGGATAGAAGTATACCGGGAGAGACCGATCCTCTACGGCTGCGGAGACTTTCTGAACGACTATGAAGGGATCGGAGGCAATGAAGACTACAGGGCAGACCTGGGTCTGATGTACTTTGTGACCTCCGATCCGTCAAGCGGAAGGCTCGTCTCACTTCAGATGATCCCTACAAGGATAAGATACTTCAGGGTGAACAGGGCAACAGGAAAAGACGGGCTTTGGCTGATGAAGATGTTAAACAGCGAGGGCCGGAGATTCGGAACGCAGGTCGAGTTCGCTCGGGACAACATCCTGACCCTCCATTGGACGTGACTTCAACCCCGAAGATCGGAATCGGCCGATGACGGTCGGTGAATCACTTTTTCAGCGAAGTACCGAGCCTTCGTTCGATGGATTTTACCTTTTCCTCTATCCTGTTTGGCCTGCCCTTCCGGTCGTCAATTGAAATGTTCGTGACAACCCTTTCTTCTTTCCTCATGACCGCCTTGTGGCATTTCTTGACGAGCCTGAAGAGATCGTCCCACTCGCCCTCCACGACGGTGCCCATCGGATTGATCTTATAGGGAAGACCGCTTCCATCCACAATCTTAAGTACCTCGGCGAGTCTGTCTCCGATGCTGCTTCCTGATCCAACCGGAACTATGCTGAATTCGATAAGCATTCTCTCCTCCTCTCTTGGTACTGGATCTGGTTATTTAATGCGCGGCCCGAGAGGCGCCTCAGTCCTACGCCAAAAAGGTATCCTCATTAGAATTTTATCACTCTTTTGCCGGCAGGCGAAGCCGAGGGTCCCTTCCCCGGGACATGGCGGATGTGGGTGGAAAACAGGCAAGACAGGTTCAGTCGCAAGGCAGGCTTATTTCGACAACAAGACCGCCCTTGGGATGATTGGAGGCGCTCACGGATCCGTTATGCAGGAGGACGGCCCGCTCCGTGATAGCCAGCCCTATCCCCGTTCCACCTGTCAGCCGCTCCCGGGCGTCGGCTACGCGATAAAAGGGCTGAAACAGCCGGCCAAGCGACTCCTCAGGGACCCCCGGCCCGTGATCTCGCACCCTCAGGGTTGCAATAGTCCCGGCATCTCCCTGATCGCGAAGCAGGCTTATTTCAACCTCGGTCCCTTCGGCAGTATGACGGACTGCATTACGGACAACATTTTCGATGGCCCTTCTTAGCAGCTCCTCAGAGCCGGCGATAGAGATCCTTTCGCCCGCAGAAATTCTCACTGCACGGCCCGAATTTCTTGCCTCGAAATCCGCATCATCCGCAATTTCCTGAACAAGGCGTGACAGATCGACAGACGTTTTATCCATCCTCTCGGCACCGCTTTCGAGCAGCGTGAGGGTAAGCAGCTGGCCGATAAGATCATTCAGCCGTTCCGACTCTCGTTCTATGCGGTCGAGAGGCTCGGCCGAGGATGTTCCGCAGCCCCTCCGGGCCAGTTCGAGTGCGACATTGAGACGTGCAAGCGGGGAGCGAAGCTCATGGGAGATGTCCCTGATCAACCTCTGTTGTGCGTTCACGAGCGTCTCGATCCGCTCTGCCATGCGGTCAAATTCCCTCCCCAGTTCGGCTATCTCGTCCCTTCTTTTGCCGATCTCGTCGCCTACCCTTGCGCTCAGGTCTCCCGCGGCCAGCTGGTGGGTCGCCTCGCGGAGTCTGCTGATCGGTCTGGTCAGATGCCAGGCGAGTCCGTAGCATACGATGCCGCCGATGAATAGTGATACGGCGAGGCGCAGACCGAAATCGCGGGTAAAGGGGACCCATGGCCTGCGCGGTCGAAATGGAAATCCCGGCCAGTCGCCGGCGACAATGTAGGAATGTCCCCCTTTTCCCTGAAGCGGCAGTGCGATCAGGTATCTCCCGCCGCCGGGCATGGACTGGGCCCCGCCGGTTTGCAGTACCCTGGTTACAAGGCCCCTCATCGCCGGAGATTCGACCGACTCCGGAATCAGCTGTTTTCCGTCTTCATAGAGGGAAATGTCTATATCCGCCGATTTCTGCAGGCGGTCTGTGTAGTCCTTCAGAGCGGCCCCACCTTCCCGGTTGAAGACCCCGAGGGCAGCATGGCCGTAAAGTGAAAGCGCCTGACTCATGAACTGGGCGCGCTCTTCAGCCATGAGACGCCTGCGCTGGGCGATCGGACCGCTCTGCGTCACTGCGATGATAACCACCGCGATACTCGACAGGGTCATCGCAAGCCAGAACCATAAGAATATCTTGATAAAGAGACTTCTCATTGGAAGATTGGCCGCGGGGTTCTTACGGTCGGCCCCTTTTTTCCTTCTGCTCTGACTGCTGGGTATAGAGATAGCCCATGCTCCGTATCGTCTTGATACGCTCAACGCCTTTCACCTCGTGGCCCAGCTTCTTTCTGAGACTGCTTATATGAACATCTATGCTTCTGTCATAGGCGGAGAGATTGCGGCCAAGTATCTTCCTGGCCAGTTCCGTGCGCGACACCATCCTGCCGGCATTCAGGAGCAGTTCATGGAGGAGGTTGAATTCCAAAGCGGTCAATTCTATCATTTCACCGGCTCGGACAACGGTGCGGGTACCTGCATCCAGCTCGACATCCCCTACCAGGATTCTTGCCGAAGTCTCCTTATCGGCCGGCCTCGCCATTTCCTGCTCGGCGCGGCGCTGAACCGCGCGTATCCTGGCAACCAGCTCACGGGGGTTGAAAGGCTTCGGCAGATAGTCATCTGCTCCCATCTCCAGCCCGACTATCCTGTCCACATCATCACCCCGCGCTGTCAGCATGATGACGGGTATGCGGGAGCGGCTCCGTATATGGCGCAGCAGATCGAAACCGCTGATGCCCGGCAGCATCACGTCGAGCACGATCAGGGCGTATTCCCCGGAGAGTGCCTGCCTCATGCCTTCCTTCGCATCCTGGACCGATGCCACATCAAACCCCTCCGGCTTCAGATAGTCCGTGAGAAGTTCGCAGAGTTCTGCGTCGTCGTCGATGACAAGTATTCTGCTCATTGCTTCCATTCCATGGCTATCAGTTGCCCTATCAGTCCTATTCTAACCTGAAAGATAGTGTGGCCGCTGTAAAGATTTGTAAAGAATCGCGGTCATTACTTGACACTGGGACAAAAGAAAAGGGCTTCGCCCGGAAGATTCATGTTACGGAGGATGTTGTGGCGGCTACATGGCCGGAGGACCCGGCAAGGGCGAACTTTTTCTCAGAGTCCTGCCTTTAATGCATCTGAGCAGCACCTTCGGGTCCGAGGGTGCTGCTCCAGAGGCGTCTGATAAAATGGAGGGCTGTCTATTCCTCGAATACGCTGTACAGATGCGGCTCCACATAGGTATCGACTATTTCTCGGCCGCTGACGATGCCAAGGAGTTTCTTCCCCTTTACTATCGGCACCACCGTATAATTGTTTTTGACCATCATCTTCGAGAGTTCTTCCACGGAAATGTCGGGGTCCGCCGTTACACTCACCTTCGACATCACCTGTTCAGCCGTGATCTCGTTCATTGCAGAGCCCTTCTTTTCGGCAGCCTTAAGAATGTCGCACATGGTAACAACGCCCACGACCTCGGATGAATCATCGACCACCGGAAGCCCCGGACAGCCGGTCGCCATGAGCTTGAACACGACATCCTTTCCTGATGTACCTTTTGTTACCGCCGCCTTCGTGCACATGATGTATTTTGCACGTATCATTTTTTCTCCTCCTGCTGATGCTTCTTTCACGGATATTTCCTATATCCCTGATAAATGATATATGCAATCCCCGCCATTTGTCAAGAAGATGCGAAACTGTGCATCATTGGTTCCCCGTACACCCGGGAGAAAATAGTCCGGAGGAGGCAGGTATATGTATCGATGAGCCGGGCATCAACAGAGGTGTAGCGATCAAAATAAGCGGCATTCATTGAGGTCAGGCTGCCTATCAGCAGTAACCACAGGTCAGTGTTTCTTGCCGAGGGCGGTTCTGGTCAGATGAAGGAGCTTTTCCTGGTTCACAGGCTTGGAGATATGGCCGAAAGCCCCTAACTGGAATGCGACCTGTGCGTTTTCGGCAGAGGGGTCGCCGGTGACCATTATGACAGGACAGGAAAGCTTTCTCTTCTTTACCTCCCTCAGGACATCGATTCCGCTTTTGCCGCCGAGGATGATATCTGCAAAGATCACATCGAAATCCGTCTCATCGATTTTTGCGATCGCCTCGTCGTAGCTCCTTGCGGTTTCGACCAGATACCCTTCGTCGGTGAGAAAGCAGGCAAAGGTGTACCTTATGCTTTCCTCGTCATCGATTATGAGAATCTTCTTCCTGTCAGAGGTTTCCCTTTCCATCGCACCTTTGGCCATTATAATTTAATTTATGGGGCTTCCGCAATAGTCCGTCGCGGGCTGTGGCGGCCTGGGATATGTTCCTCCCTGAGGCCACAGAAGCAACTTTGAGACAATCGGCCGGTTCTTATTCTACAATTTAAACATGAGAGATCTCGCAAGCAGGCTTAACCAGGCACAGTTGCAGGCGGTTTCCTCTGTCGACGGGCCATATCTTGTGATCGCAGGGGCCGGCTCCGGCAAGACAAGGGTGATAGAATACCGTGTCCTTCATCTCGTGCAAAACAGGATCAGCCCGCATTCGATACTTCTTCTTACATTCACGAGAAAGGCGTCGAGGGAGATGATATCCCGTGCGTCGAGGCACGACCCAAGGTGCGCCAATGTCGAGGGCGGGACCTTCCACTCCTTTGCGTACAAGACGCTGAAGAGATACGCGAAGGTGATAGGGCTGCCGGGTTCATTTGTCGTGCTGGACGAAGGGGACGCGGAAGAGGCGATCCACCGCTGCGCCTCGAAAAAGGGGCTCTACGAAAGGGAAAAGAGGTTTCCGAAAAAAGACACCCTCAGGTCGATCATAAGTGCATCGGTAAACAGAAACTCTCCGATCGGCGAGATCATTAAGAAGGAATATCCGCACTTCATCGATGACATTCCGGATATCGAGGCCCTGCGAAGCGACTATGCCGAGTACAAGCTCGACAAGAACTACCTCGACTATGACGACCTCCTCGTCTTCCTGAAGATACTTCTGGATGACAGAGATATCAGGGAGAGGCTCTCTGCAAGGTACCGCTACATCATGGTTGACGAGTACCAGGACACCAACAGGCTTCAGGGAGACATTGTTTACCTCCTGGCTGAAAAAAACCGCAATATCATGGTAGTCGGTGACGACGCCCAGAGCATCTACGGGTTCAGGGGCGCATCGCATGAAAATATCATGGACTTTCCCAGGAGGTTCCCGGAGTGCACGATCATAAAGCTCGAGAAAAATTACCGCTCATGCCAGGCGGTCCTCGATGTGGCAAACGCAGTCCTTGAAAACATGAAGCACAAGTACGCGAAGTGTCTCGTGGCCGCAAAGACAGAGATCGGGGAGAGGCCCTGGCTCCTCTTCTTCAGGGACGACTATGAAGAGGCTGAATGGGTTGCCGAGCGGGTGAAAGAGCAGCTCGACGAGGGCGTGCCGCTTGGGCATCAGTGCGTCCTCGTCAGGTCGCTTTATCTTTCTATCCCCCTTCAGTCGGAACTTGCCAGGAGAAACATCCCCTATGAGACGTTCGGCGGCCTCAAGTTCTACGAGACCGCGCATGTGAAGGACCTGATCGCACATCTGAAGCTCGCGGTAAACCCAAAAGACGAGCTCGCCTGGACCAGGGTTCTGATGCTCCTCGATCAGATCGGGCCAAAGACCGCGGCAAGGCTCACGGACGAATTCATCGCCTATCCATCATTGAGCGAGATACTTTCGAAGGCCCTTCCGAAATACATGGAGGGACGCTCCTTTTCAGAGGGGCTTGTGATCCTTTCTGCCGCCCTCGGAGCTCTCGACAACAGGAAATTTAACGCTGGAGAAAAGTTCGGTGTTGCGGTCGACTACTACCTTCCGATTCTAAGACAGAAGTACGACGACTGGCACCTCAGGGTGAACGACCTCGAAACGCTGAGGCAGGTGGCGGCCAGATATAAATCACTTGCTGACCTGCTTGCTGATTTCGCTATCGAGCCGCCGGAAAAAGGGGTCTGGAGGGTGGAACCAGAGACAAAGGAAGAGGAAAATCCCTTCGTTGTCTCTACGATCCATTCGGCCAAGGGGCTTGAATGGGAAAGCGTCTTCATCTTGGGATTAAGTGATGGCATCCTTCCCATCACCTTCTCGCTCGACAGCGAAGAGGAGATCGAGGAGGAACAGAGGCTTCTCTATGTTGCGCTTACGAGGGCGAAAAGCAGGCTCTGCCTTACGCTCCACCACGAAGGCAGGAGGGGAGGCATCACGCAGTTCAACAAGATATCGAGGTTTATCGACATGCCAAATGTGATGGAGAGACTCGAATTCAGGGACATGGCAGGGGTAACATCAGGAGGAAAGTCTGAACCCGGCAGTAAAAAAGAGGGGCCGCTTTACGACAAAAAGGCGCTTCTCAAGAAGATCACGGATTCCTACAAGTAGAGTAAATCTTCTTTCCGCTTCCCAATTGAATCTTACGGCTTTTTTTTCGGGACTGTTTATTGCACGTGATATAACAAAGCATTGCTCAATGACTGACTCCCTGCTTCCCGTCTTCATGAACCAGGTCGATGACCGCAACCTCGGGGGGCGCAAGAAAGCGAATCGGCGGTCCCCATGTGCCGGTGCCCCTGCTCTCATAGAGGTAGGCACTGTCTGAAACCTTCACGTATCCCGATGTCACGGGGTAGTAGAGCCAGGTCGCGATCGTGAAGGGGAATATCTGCCCGCCGTGGACGTGGCCTGAAAGCTGAAGATCGAAGAAGGGAGCCGCCTTTCCGTCTATGAGCGGCCTGTGCTTAAGGAGGATGGTGAACTTCTCTTTCGGAAGGTCGCCAAGAAGCACCTTCTCTGAGACATCCTTCGACAGGCCGTAGATCTTTCCGGCAGGGTCATCTACTCCTGCCATGTTTATGATCCCCCCCGGTATGACCGCATCGCCCCTGAGATATGTAAACCCCGCATCCTCTGTGAAACATCTGGCCTGCTCGAAGCCGGCATAGAATTCGTGGTTTCCGGTGACGGCGTATTTACCATAGCGCGGCCTGATCTCGGCAAGCATGTTCGAGAGGTCGTTGAGCCTGCAGATCTCGCCGTCGACGAGGTCGCCCGTTGAAACGAGGATATCGGGATTGGCGGCCTTCACTATCGAAAGGATCCTCTTTAGCCGCTCTTCTCTTACGATGAGGCCAAGATGCACATCGGATATCTGGACGATCCTCAGGCGCCCCACCGCTGCCGGTATCTTTGAGGTCCTGATCACGACACTCTCCGTCCTGATGTTCCTCGCCTCAAAGTAGCCGTACACCGAAGTGACGGCCGCAAGAATTAAGGGGATGTAGAACCGATGGGCCGGCGAGAGAAGCGAAGGGGAGATTTCCCTTCCAAAGAGAAGCCCTCCCCCATGGAAAACAAAACGGAAGAGATCCATCAAAAACGCATACGAGGAAAACAGAAAAAGGAGGCCGAGCCAGATATATCCGCCATAGGCCGATACCCGCGCAGCGGTCTCTTGACCGCTTTTTTCGAGGGCGCGGGTGATAAAGGGCGCGCTCATCATGAGGAGCATGAAGAGGGCGAGACAGCCCCCCCAGACAGGGCCGAATCCGATGGCCGCCCTGGCCTTAACGAAGGCATAGACGTGCAGCCCCGCATACATCAGAAAGAACGTAAAGAGAAAAAGACTCACTTTGGCCCCCTGGGAATCACTGCCTGTTTTTCAGTGTAAGGAGGGTCGCGAAGATCTCCTCGAAACTCTGGTATCGCGCCGTGCGGTCCCGTTGGGTGCACCTCACCGCCAGTTCGTCGAGCCATGAAGGGACATCGCTGTTGACCTCCGAGGGCCTCCTGTTTCCGAAGGAATCGAGGCTCCCCGCAAGCATCTCATACAGTATAACCCCCATTGAATAGATGAGTGAGCACTGGTCCTGTGGCGCCCCGGCTATCACTTCCGGGGCGACGTAGACGAAGTTTCTCGGCGCCTTTTTATCAAAGGTTACAACGTTCGCCGAATCGATACTGATGCTTTCGGGCGAGAGATTGTCCACGGTCTCCCCACTTTTCGCCATCTGCTGAAGGCACTTCAGCACCTGCACCCAGAGCCTGAAGGCATATCTCGGCTCCATCCCCGGAGAAAAGAAGTTCTTCAGGCTGGAGGCCCTCTGCATCCCGGGAACGACATCAGCGGGCTCTTCTGGGCTTACAATCGCTTCCATCTTCGGGGCAAGCGCCTCTGCCTTTGCGCGTGCGTCCCTGTAATCCGGGTCCGCTCCGGCCACCCCCCGGTAAACCTCGCCTGCCTTTTCACTTTCTCCCGCGGCCTCAAGGAGTGAGGCATAGGAATAAAACCTCCCTGCGCTTGAAGGGTCGATCTTCACCCCTGCAAGGGATATTCCGTACATCTCGGCCGCTTCCCTGTTCATTCCCTCTTCCCTCAGAAGCTCCGCCGCCTTTTCGTAATCATGGGCCTCCCTGTATGCCCTGACAGCGGCAAGCCTGTTTCCGGTCATCTCAAGAGCCTGGGCAGCCCTGAGTTTGTCTCCCCGCTGGTTGTAGATCCTTGCCGCCGCGCCGAAGTCCCCGGCAGCCAGGCATAATTCTGCAGCCTTCTCCGAATCTCCAGCCCTTTCGTACAGTTCGCCTGCCTTCTTCATCTCCCCGATGGATTCATAGATATCTGCAGCCCTTCCAAAATCTCCGCCACGATCAAAGAGCTCAGCAGCCCTCTGGGGATCTTTCAGCTTTTCGTAGACCACTCCTGCTGAGACAAACTCCCCGGCCTTCTCGTGTTGGAAGGCCTGGTCCTTCATCTGCTCGATATATTCCTTTTCTCTTCGGGCACGGATGAAGCGGGCGATCTTTAAGCCGAGAAATATCGTGACCGGAACCGCAAAGATAAGGACAAGTCCCAGGGAAAGTGCGGAAAGCCCTGGTTCGGCCCTCCGACCGAAATCTTGAAAAGGGTCTGCCAGACGACTTTCAACAAAGACCGGCCGGGTCTGATGAAGCAGATGCATGGAAATGGCGGGAACTCCGTAGCGCATATGTCTATTTACCTTCCTTTTTCGAGCGGCGAAAGAACTCAAGCCCCTGTCCCGGATATACCTTCCGATCTCTTTGAGAGGCCGGGGCCGCGGCAGGCCACTTCAATCGCTGCGGTTCCGGCCCCTCAGCTGCAACAGCCGACGGGGAAGAATCCGCCATAACCGGCTCCCTGCGGATATCAACCCCCTCCACGTTCCAGCTGAATTCTATCGGTATGCCGTTGGGGTCAAAGGTATAGATCGACAGGATAAAGCCGTGGTCGATCACCTCCGATACCCAGAAACCTGCCGCAGAGATAGCCTCCTTCAGATTCCAGAGATCATCTCTTTCAGCCACGCCGAAGGATACATGGTCGAAAACGAATGGTCCTTTCACGACCCTTCCGTGCTCTTTTTCGGCAACAGGCTCGACGCCCGGCCATTCAAAAAAGGCGATTGTGTCGGTTTCCGATATCTCGAAGAAATAATGCCTGTAGCCCGGGGAGCCTAATCCCGCCACCAGTCTCATTCCGAGGAGGTCTCTCCAGAAGCGGATCGTACAGTCGATGTCTCCCGTTGCCATCGCGAGATGATTGACCCCGTTATATTTCACCATCTTTCCTCCCGCCGTGATCCTAACAGGTTATACCTAAGTATAACAGTCAAGCCCCGGTACAGGCATTATAGCAAATCCTCAAGACGCTTTTTCCGCCTGGTCCCGCCCTTCGACTTTTGTGTAAAATAAAAAGAATGGAACCGCTTAAGATCATAGAGAAATACTACAGGCCGGGTTCTGAGGCATTCCTCGTACTTGTCGAACACGGGAAGGCGGTCGCAGAAAAGGCGCTTCGGACCGCCTCTTCTGTCAGGCATCTTGGAGTGGACGAGGCGTTCGTCTTCCAGGCGGCCATGCTCCACGATATAGGGATCTTCCTGACAGACGCCCCCCAGATAGGTTGCCACGGCGACAGGGACTATATCTGCCACGGTTACCTTGGAAGGGAGCTTCTCGAAAGAGAGGGACTCATCAGCCATGCCCTTGTATGCGAACGACACGTAGGCGTAGGCATCAGCCTGAACGACATCGGTCTTCATCACCTGCCTGTTCCGCACAGGGAGATGCTGCCTCTCTCACTCGAAGAGAAGATAGTCTGCTACGCGGACAAATTCTTTTCGAAAAAGATCGGCACTCTCGACCGAGAAAAATCCCTTGCCGAAGTCAGGGCCTCGGTGGAAAGGTACGGCAAAGAGAAGCTCGCCGCCTTCGACGAGATGCATTCCCTCTTCAGTAGGTAATTCTTTCGAGGAAGAGTCCCCTCGCCGGTGCAGTAGGACCGGCATTTTTCCGGTCGCACGACCTGAGAATCTCTGTCACCGCCTGATCCGAAATCTTCCCCTTGCCGACCTCGACGAGGGTGCCGACGACATTTCTTACCATGTGGCGAAGAAAGGCGTTAGCCTCCACCCTGATCCGGATGAAATCCCCCCTGAACGATGCGGACATAAAATGCATCTCCCCGCATCGGGTTACGTCCAGCGAATAAATGGTTCGCACCTGCGTCTTCGACCCACAGCCCGAGCCCATAAAGGATGAGAAGTCATGCTCCCCGAGAAGCTGTGCGGCCGCCCTTGTCATGGAATCGGCATCGAGGTCCGCCCTTACCTCCCAGAGATAGCGATAAAGAAAGGCAGAATGGCTCCTGCCTGCGGCGATAAGGTAAAAGTAGCTCTTCTTCAGTGCGTAGTACCTCGGATGAAATGAGCTGTCTGTCTCCCGGCAACCGAGGACCCTTATGTCGCGGGGAAGTCTTGCGTTCATCGCCCTCATGATAACATCAGGCTCGAGACGGGATTCGGTCCCGAATACCGCCATCTGGCCGAGGGCATGGACCCCTGCGTCGGTCCTGCTTGCGCCTGTGAGCCTGACTTTTTCTCCCGTGATTCCGGAAATCACTTCCACGAGGATATCCTGTATCGTTCCGCCCGAAGTCTGGGACTGCCAGCCGAGATAGCGCGTACCGTCATATTCTATCAACAGACTGATATACTTCATGCCCTATTGTGCCCTGATATTTGCGATACCGTCAACACTGAAAAATGTGCGCTTTCTGTTGCTGCCTGCCTTTCATTTCTTTCTTTGATAAAAGAAAAAGTACCTGTATAATACGGTAGGCTTAGTGCTTCTCATCATGCTGCTGACTGTTATATAAGGGAGGAGACATGAAAAAAGGTTTCTTCGCAATAATAGCGTTTTTTTTGTTTCTTGTGTTCGCAGCTGCGGCCTTTGCGGATGCGGAATATGATGCGGGACTGAAAGACTACTATCACGGCCGTTACAAAAGTGCAGTGGTGCATCTGAAGTCCTATGTCGAAAAAAGGCCTGATCCTGCCGCTTATTATCTTATCGGATATTCGCTTTACAAGCTGCGCAGATTTGACGAAGCAACCGGTTACTTCAACGAGGCCTATCTGATAGACCCTAATTTTACCCCGGAAAAGTATGGCATCGGGAAAGGGGCGCCAAAGGTAAAGGCAAGACCGAGGAAGGCGAAAAGGAAGGCGGCAGTTCACCGCCCGAAGGTACAAAGACAGGAGAAGAAGCCCGAGGGGAAAAAGCCGACTGAGCCAAAGAAGGAGGCTCACGGCCAGAGTCCTGCCCCTTCCCAGAAACCCACGTCCAAGAAGAAGCCGTAGCAGGCACCAGACATAAAAAAAACGGGGAAACTCTTACGCGGCAGTCGGGGAATGGTGCCCCCTGCAAGAATCGAACTTGCGACACCAGGTTTAGGAAACCTGTGCTCTATCCTACTGAGCTAAGGGGGCCCGGAAAAAATCGAAGCCTTCTGTCCTGATTAAACCCTTCGAATCACTTCAGGATCTCTCCAGAGCCTGGAAGGCTTTAAAAACGGCCTCTTCTGCTCCGGCGGCTGGAATTACGCCCTTCACCTCCCAGGACCGGATGCCGATTACCGGCTTTTCCATCTGGAGGGTAAACGCAATTTCCGACAAAGTTCCGTATTCGCCGCCGATCGCAATAGCTGCATCCGCAGTGCGAGCTATAATAACATTTCTCCCTATTCCCAGTCCAGTTGCCAAAGGCACATCCACATATTCATTAGCCCTTCTTTTGTGGTCATGAGGCAATACGCCGATCGTAAGGCCGCCTGCCGACTTCGCTCCCCTGGAGGCAGCTTCCATGATGCCGCCGAGACCGCCGCAGACAAGGAGTGCTCCGCGTTCTGCAATCAGCCTGCCCACCTTTTCGGCCTCTTCCAGAAGAGATCTGTCGGCCCTTCTTCCTCCTATTACCGCTATGACCTTTTTTCCGGGCATGTCAGCCTGCAGACCCCGGCAACGCGCGCGTGTCTTCAGTTACGGCACCCCGGATATCGATGTGGTGCGTGACATGCACAACGATCCGTATTATTTCCTTGATTTTGCTGGTTCGCTTTTCTATATTTTTCATGGAGCAAACGATGTTATTTTAACAGAGAGGAGAAGATTTGGATATACTTGACATTATAAAGACGAGGAGGAGCATCAGGAAATTCGACGAAGCTCAGGTGCCGGAAGAGCTCCTGGAGAAGGTTCTTGAAGCCGGCAGATGGGCGCCCTCAGGAATGAATAACCAGCCTTGGAGGTTCGCTGTAATAAGAGATGCCCCCGTGCGGGAAAACCTCTCGACACTCACCCACTATTCCGGAATCATCAGGAAGGCCGATACCCTCGTCGCCGTCTTGCTCGACAACGAGGCCTGCTACAATAGGACAAAGGACGTTCAGGCTGTCGGCGCCTGCATACAGAATATGCTTCTGGAGGCTCACTCTGTCGGGCTCGGCTGCGTCTGGCTTGGGGAGATACTGAAGAGCAGCGGGCAGATCGAAAAAATCCTCGAACTAAGAGAAGGTCTCGAACTGATGGCGGTCCTTGCCCTGGGCTATCCTGCCGAAAAGCCGAAGACCGTGAAGAGGAAGGAACTGACAGATCTTATCGTTCTATGGAGGTGATTGCACCTTGCGGCATGCCGCTTCCGAAAGGTCATCCCTGCACGGCGTGGGCCCTGTATTTTTTGCCCTGCCAGCTGTCCCTGTCTTGAAGCGCTTTTTCAATATCTCTTAAGATCTGATGCCTGTTCCTGCCCCACTCAGGAGCGACAAGTATGCTGTCCGGCGCAGTTGCAAAAAGCCTCTGAATAACGATCTCAGGCGAAAGCCTTTCGAGAAAATCTGCAACAAAGAGGACATAGTCGTCGTAGCTGAAGGTATAAAAAGGGTTATCTCTGAAGATCCCTTCCAGCGGGGTGTCTTTCACGACCTGCAGTTGATGGATTTTGAGAAATTCGATCTGCAGGGAGGAGACCTCTTCTGCCATCGCGAGCGTCTCCTCCCTTGTCTCCGTGGGGAAGCCGGCGATGATATGGGCGCCTATACGAATTCCTCTTCCTTTTGTGAGTTCAATCGCCTTCAGGAAGGTCTCGTAATTGTGGCCGCGGTTGATGAACTCAAGGCTCCTGTCGTAGATGGACTGCAGACCGTACTCAATAAGTATGAAGTGGTCTTTGGAAAGGGCGGACAGGAGAGAAAGCTTGTCGCCGTCAATCGCATCCGGCCTGGTTCCTATCGCCAGGCCGATCACAGACGGAGAGGCGTTAAGCGCCTCCCTGTAGAGAACTTCAAGTTCCTCAACAGGGGCATAGGTATTAGTGTAAGGCTGAAAATAGACGATGAATCTATCGGCATTGTACCGCTTCGCAACATGGGATATGCCGTTTCGGACCTGTTCGCCGATCGGAAGGGCCGGCCTGCAGGAAACAGGCCGGAAACTGTCGTTATTGCAGTAGATACAGCCCGTGACGCCGAGGGTGCCGTCCCGGTTGGGACACGTGAAGCCGGCATCAACGTTCACCTTGTAAACAGTCGAGCCGAATTCTTTTTTCATGTACGGTCCGAAAGACAGGTATCGCTGCGTCATAGTAAATTATGCAACTTTGAGGGGCAGTTATGTCAAATGAGCCGAGAATGTGCTTGACAGTTTTACCCGTCTCGGTTATTTTTAACACAGGGAAAAAAATATTGATGAAGGAGAAGGGAATGCTGAAAAAGGGGCTCAAAGGACTGCTTGAATATGCGATCGTTGTGTCCATGCTTCTACCCTCTGTAGCCTTTGGGCAGACACAGCAGATTAAGGAATACAAGGTCATAAAAGGAGATACCCTTTGGGGCATAGCAAAGAAGGAGCTGAATGATTCCTTCCTCTGGCCGAAGATCTGGAAGGAAAACACTTCGATATCAAATCCCGACAGACTGTACCCCGGAGAGACGATAAGAATCCCCCTTTATCTGATTCAAAAGGCTGAGCCAGAGACTGCCCCGAAGCCTGCCGCGCCTGCCGAGGCGCCGGCAAAAGAGATGAAGAAGGAGCAGCCGGCAGCGGTGGAGGCGGAGTATCCTCTTGTTGAGCGGGATCTTCTCCTTGCAGGCGGATATATCTCCGATACGGTCCCGGCTGGAGTCGGCAGGGTAGGCGATTCTCCCTCAGGCAGGACCCTCCTGGGAGACAATGACAGTGTCTATGTTTCGGTCTACCAGCCGGTACAGACCGGGGAGAGGTTTTACGTTATCAAGGTATCTGAACCGGTCTTACATCCGGTGACAGGAAGGAAGGTCGGTTACGTCGTCAAAGTCACGGGTGTCGCCGAAATCAAAGAGATCAGGTACGGCGAGACGCTTGCAAAGCTCATTCGTTGCTTCGGAGAGATCAACACGGGGGACATGCTTGTTCCCTATTATGAGATAGAGCCGCCCATGACCAACGGCCATTTTCGCACTCCCGATTTTAACGGCATGATCATCGCCGGCAACAGGCAGGCTTTAAACCAGAGCAAACTCGATGTCGTCTACATAGACAGGGGCTGTGGAGACGGAATTGAAGCAGGAGACATCTTCACGACACTTCACGTCGGGGAACATGCGGTACCAAACGGCACCATCCAGGTAATCGGCTGCAAAGACCACACTGCCACCGCGGTAATAAAAAACAACAGCGACCCGATCACTGCAGGAGACATATTCGCCCAGTTCGACAGAAACTGACTTCCCAAAGATCAGGCAGTGGTGAGTACTCTCAGGGCCCTCATCCTGCTGGGATGTTTCAGTTTCCTTAGTGCCTTTGCCTCGATCTGTCTAACCCTTTCACGGGTTATCGAAAGATATCTTCCGACCTCTTCAAGGGTATGATCCCTGTCGACCCCTATTCCGAACCTCATCCTGATCACCTTTTCCTCCTTGGGAGTGAGCGTTTTAAGGATCATCAGGAGCTGTTGCGATATCTCGTTTCTTTCTGCGTTTGAATATGGTGAAGGGCCGTTTTTGTCGCCGATGAAATCCTCGAGTTCCGTATCTTCGTCGCCAACGGGCGTCTGAAGGGCGATGGGGTCCTGAATTGCACGAAAGACCTCTTCGACTTTCCTGGTGGGAACGGTCAATCTTTTGGCAATCTCTTCGTTGCCCGGCTCCCTGCCCAGCTGTTGGGTCAGCTCACGCGAAGCCTTTGTCACCCTGTTATAGAATTCCATCATATGGACTGGCACTCTGATCGTCTTTGTCTGGTCGATTAGCGCACGCGTAATTGCCTGTCTGATCCACCACGTTGCATAGGTGCTGAACTTGAAGCCTTTTTCATACTTGAATTTGTCGACGGCCTTCATAAGGCCGATGTTTCCCTCCTGGATGAGGTCGAGAAGCGGCAGACCACGTCCGACATAATTCTTGGCGATATTTACTACAAGTCTCAGGTTTCGGGTAATCAGCTCATTCTTTGCCTCAGTGACGAGGGCTCTCACCATCGTAATCCTGTCCCACTTTATCCTTAATTCGTCGAGCCTGATGCCGATTTCAGATTCCACCTTCCTGAATTCACCCTGCACCTCTCTTGCAACGGCAGCGAGCTTCAATGGATTCACATCTTTTCTCTTCTTCTCGGTGATCACCCTTTTCAGGTCCTTGAGCGATCCATATCTCGCAATTTTTCTGTCTGCCTTTTCCACTCTTTTCATGGCGGAATCGAGCAGTTTTAGACCCATCAGGAATGCCTCATCCGTTTTATCCTCTTCGGTACTTTCATCGGCCTTTTCCCCTTCTGGTTCTTCGAGGGATACCTCCAGCTTTCGGTAAAAAGGCATGGCGGTCACAATCCCCTTTATGATCTCCTTCCCCTCCTCCAGCCTCTTGGCGAGTTCGGTCTCCTCGTCTTTCGTGAGGATCGAGATATCCCCCATGGAATGGAAGTATGCCTGGACAAGGTCTTCGGTCTTCTCGTATTCGACCGTCTCCTCTTCCTCTGCTGCTTCTTCCTCGGAGAGGGCGCCTTCGTCATAATCTATGACCTTTACCCCCATATCCTGCAGGAGATCCATAAGATCTTCCAGTTCATCAGGCGAGAAAAATTCAGCAGGCAGTGCATCATTTATTTCGTCATAAGTGAGGGTTCCCCGACGCTTGCCAATGTCAATGATCTCCTCGAATATGTCTCTTTCTCTCATAGCGCTCCTTCTGTCGTTTCGATTTTCGATACGGAAGTATGCAAGGAAAGAAACCTCCCCGCCCCCATTGGGTCCTCATTTCTGCAAGTCGATTTATTTTTTCTTGACGAGAAACAAGCTTTTTTTTGACAACAGGAGGGAAATGAAATAAGGGTCAAGACGCACGGTCTATTAGTACTGGTCAGCTGAATGCATTACTGCACTTACACCTCCAGCCTATCGACGTGGTAGTCTACCACGGACCTTC
>JAWOKY010000118.1:0-3670 GCA_033853975.1 Thermodesulfovibrionales bacterium | reverse complement strand
CGTTCTCGCGGTCGGGACCGTCCTCGCGGCTTTCATGTCTGGGCTTGCGCTCGGCAGCTACGTGCTGGGGAAATATGCCGACCGGAGCCGTAACCCTCTCCGTCTCTATGCCATCTTCGAGATCGGTGTCGGCATCACCGCTCTTGTCGCCTCTTTCCAATTAACTCGTGCAATTCCGATCTACATCTGGATGTACGCGATTTTTGGCGGGTCCCCTCTGCTGCTCGCTGCAGTTCGCTTTTTCTTCGCCTTCCAGATCATCATAGTGCCGACTGTCCTGATGGGAGCGACCCTGCCTGTCCTGTCGCGCGTCATCGTGAAACAGCTGTCCAGAGTTGGACGCGACCTTGGACTTCTCTATGCCATCAACACCGTCGGCGCGGTCGCCGGAAGCCTCTTGACCGGCTTTTATCTCATCGGCCATCTCGGTCTGCAGAGAACGATCGATGTGGCAGTTTTCGGGAATGTGGCCGTTGGAATGTTGGCGTGGCTCACATCAAGGCGACCCGGCTTTGCAAATACAGGGGCCGCTCTATCTCATCCGGCTGACGAGGCCGCCACGCTCCCGATGGGCGGCGCGCAGGCCCGATGGACATGCCGGATTGCGCTTTGGGCCTTTGCGCTGTCCGGTTTGACTTCTTTCGCCTATGAAGTCTTCTGGACCCGCTCGCTCATCTTTTTGCTTGGGAATACCACCTATGCATTCACACTGATGTTAACGGCTTTCCTGTCAGGCATTGCCCTCGGCGGTTACGGGATTCGATTTATCGCGGATAGAGTCAAAAGCCCCCTGCGCCTTTTCGCAGCAATTGAGGTCCTGATCGGAATATTGTCCGCAGTCGCTCTCCCCCTGCTCTTCTTCATCGTGACGTCAGGGACGATCCGCTCGTTTATTGATGGCATGTCGGGCCGGCTCGGGTTTCTTGTCCTGTCGAACTTTGCGATTGCGCTGGTCCTCATGCTCTTGCCAGCCACCCTTATCGGAGCGACCTTCCCCCTGCTGGGCCGGATCTTCGTTGACGACCTCCGGAGTGCCGGAAAGACCGTGGGAAAAGTCTATGCCGTGAACACGCTGGGCAACGTCCTGGGGGCGTTATTGCCGGGACTCGTGATCCTGCCCCAGGTGGGCATCCAGAAAGGCATCCTTCTTATGGCGGCCCTGAATGTCGTCCTTGGCATCGTGCTTGTGCTTGACCGTTGGAGGCGCCCCGTGGTCGCAGCGTGTACGGCATCAGCGGTATTCCTGCTCTTCGCTCTCGCCCTTCCCCGCGTCCCTATAAGTTTTCAGTTTCCCTCGGAGTACCAGAGGCCGAATGACATAGTGTTCTTTTATAAGGAAGGGGACCTGGTTACCACAAAGGTGTGGGACAGCGTTGACAGCGGCTACAAGATGATCAGCGTCGATGGCATAGGTATCGGAGGGACGGGTGATTCCGACTATAAACAGCAGATCCTGGCCCACCTGCCGAAGTTGCTTCTGAAATCATACAAGTCGGAGCTTTCCATCGGCCTTGGCTCGGGCATTCTGATCGGCGAAAGCGCCCGGCATGCTGCGCTGAAGAAGATCGTGTGCATAGAGATATCGCGCGACGTCGTTGAGGGGGCAAGGTACTTCTCGGAGGAAAACTTCAATATCCTGAACGACCCCCGTGCCGTCATCGAGGTCGATGATGTGGCTGATTTTCTCCATACAGCAACGGAACGGTACGACATAATCTCCGCCGACGAGAAAACAGCAGGGAAATACGCCTCCAACTCGTTCTCGTACTCAAAAGAATACTATGCACTGTTAAGGCAGCGGCTCGCACCGGGCGGACTTGTCGTTCAGTGGGTGCCTACTGACCTGCCACCTTCGCAGTACCTCCTGGCGGTGAGGACGTTCCTTAATTCTTTTCCTCATGTCATGCTCTGGTACTTCCCGCCGGTCGGGAGATTTACCATGGGCAACTCTTTCCTTGTCGGCTCTAATGAGCTCATCGAAATTAACCCCGCATGGATGCGCAGGGCTATGGAGACGGAAGCTGAGTCGTTCCGGGGCATTCGCAAATACGGTTTGACTACGGCAGAAGCTGTGCTGGCCCACTTCGTCGGCAACGAGGAGACGCTGCGTCGAGCCATTCCTCGCGGTCCCGTAAACAGTTTCGATGAACCATACTATGAGTTCTACTCCCCCCATGACTACGCTGTGGCGCCGGACAAAAGAACCCTGGTGAACCACGAGTTACTGATGTCGATTCGCGGACCGAACTTTGAGCGATTCGCGGGCAGGGAGGTCGGCGGGCCGGATTCCGCCCGCCTGAAGGCCGCTTCTCAGGCAGAGGATGTCTTCTTCAAGGGGTACGGAGCCCAACTCCGAGGTTTGCCGACCGCCGATGTCTTTCACTATTTCGACGGGGCTATCGGCACGGTGCCGTGGAACGGGAATCTCCGCAACGAGGTTCGTTCGTGTCTCACCAACGAGTCACGCTTGCACTACGTAAGGGGCGAAAACGCCGAAGCTGCGGCCTTCCTTGGCCGGGCAGCGGAGATTGACCCGGAAAGCAGCGAGGTCCATCATGATTACGGAATGGTCCTCCTGGAAATGAACCGGACGGACCTCGCTGTTGAGGAGCTTCAAAGAGCCCTGGCGCTGAACCCGAAGGCCGTACTTGCGAGACGGGCACTGGCTTCGATTTATGCATCCCTCGGGCAAGTCGAAAAAGCCGTGGAACAGTGGCAAGGCGCCCTCGCCGTCGATCAGAATGATGTTCCCACCCTTGTCAACTACGGCGCTTATCTGGCCGAGCATCAGTTCAATTTCGGCCAGGCAGTTGATTACCTCCGAAGGGCCTATCAGCTTGCTCCTGCAAATCCGGTCGTGCTCCAGGAGTGCGACCGGATTAAATTCCTTGGCGGGGATTGCGCTCCTCAAGCGCGAATCATGCTCAAGAATGGGCGCCACTAAGGTCGTAATCCTTCCTTTTGAGATCTCATGCGACGATCCTGTGCGCGGAGAAAATTCTGTCTCCGACTTCCTGGAGGCACAATAGGATATGTCTCGATTGGCTTGAACAGAGCAAAGAGCGAGAAGGATTCTTGACACTGAGAGCCGAATTGTGTAGATTATGCTTGTGAAACGAGTGACGCTGTTGTCCTTTTGTTGTCTCTTATGCGGGTTTTTCATAGCCTCCTGTGCTCAGAAACCCGGGCAAGCCTTGGCGGGCAAGTGGCAGGAAGTGAACGGCAGGGAGACCATTGAGTTTCGCAAGGACGGAACGTATCAGGGCGTGTTGATCTGGGACCTGACAAACCAGCAGGTAGCCGTCACCGGGACCTATGGCATCAAGGGGGACCTCGTGAGTCTTCAAGTTGAAGCGCCTCCGAACCTTACGCCAATGATCTGGAAAGTCACCTTTTCAAACCCTAAGGAGCTCACCATCACGTTTCAACAGGGGGGAGCATTGAAACGCGACGGCAGCATGCTGACGTACCGCCGCGCCTAGTAGAATAGACCTTCGGCGGGGAGTGCGCCCGCAGTATACTCTTGACAAACTCCTGAGGGTTCCCCGACAAACAGTCATTCATAAAACTTCATCACTCTAAATCCCTCTCTCTTGCACAGATGGATGGGGATAGCTCCTGACGGGTAGCGAACTCGTACAGGCGCTTCAAATTCGTTCCAACCACTGAT
>JAWOKY010000117.1:0-4515 GCA_033853975.1 Thermodesulfovibrionales bacterium | reverse complement strand
CCTGGAAAGAAGGGTCAGTCAGGCAGAGAAAAGAGAACACGATCTCAACAAGAGGGAGAAGGACTATAATTCAAAGGAGCGCGCGCTTCAGGACAAGGAAAACCAGTATTCACAGATCATCAGGGATCAGGTCATGGTTCTGGAAAAAGTTTCCGGCCTGAGCACGGATGAAGCCAGGCAGGAACTCGTGAGACGGGTTGAAGAAGAGATGCGCTTTGAATCTTCCAAACTCGCCAAAAGGATAGAGGACGAGGCACGGGAAGGCGCCGAGAAGAAGGCAAAGGAGATTGTGAGCCTGGCGATACAGAGATATGCCAGCGACTACGTGGCTGATGGCACTGTGACGGCAGTGAGCCTTCCCAACGACGAAATGAAGGGAAGGATCATAGGAAGGGAGGGGAGGAACATTCGTGCCCTGGAAGCAGCTACGGGAGTGGATCTCATTGTTGATGACACTCCTGAACTCGTGACCCTTTCCGGTTTTGATCCTGTGAGGCGGGAAATAGCCCGTATGTCACTGGAGAGACTGATTGCCGACGGAAGAATACATCCGACCCGGATAGAGGAGATCGTCGAAAAGGTCAAGAAGGAGGTGGATGCCACCATCAAGGAGGAAGGAGAAAAGGCCGTTTTTGACCTCGGTCTCTCCGGCATACACCCTGAGATCATAAGGCTCCTCGGGAGGCTCAAGTACCGTACGTCTTACGGACAGAACATGCTTCAGCACTCAAGGGAAGTAGCCTATCTTGCGGGAATGATGGCCGCGGAGCTGAGCGTTGACATTAAACTGGCAAAGAGGGGTGGGCTTCTCCACGATATCGGCAAGGCCGTGGACCATGAGATTGAAGGCTCCCATCAGGAAATAGGTTCGAATATGGCCAAAAAGTACGGGGAGAACCAGAAGGTGGTCAATGCGATCTACGTGCACCACGGGGATGCAGAACCGGCTACAGTGGAAGCCGCCCTTGTCGCAGCGGCTGACGCCCTTTCCGCCGCAAGGCCCGGGGTGAGACGGGAAAGCATCGAAAACTATCTCAAGCGGCTCGAGAAGTTGGAACAGATTGCGATGTCATACAATGGCGTCGAGAAATGTTACGCTATTCAGGCCGGCCGGGAGGTAAGGATCATCGTGAAACCGGAAGACATTACCGACGACATGGCGTCCGTGCTTTCCCGGGACCTGTCGAGAAAAATTGAAGCCGAGTTGACTTATCCCGGACAGATAAAGGTCACTGTCATCAGGGAATCACGATATGTGGAATACGCGAAATAAATCATGAAGGGTTCAAGGGGTCAAGGCGTCAAGGGTCCAAGTGGGAGGATCTCAGAATCTGAGAGAACTCGACCCCTCGAATCCTTGAATCCTCGAACCCTTTCCCCCCTTCCTTTATGAAAGTCCTTTTCATAGGCGATATCGTCGGTACGGTGGGGAGAGCGGCTGTCAAGGCCCTTCTCCCCGCCCTCCGCGATCGGTACAATATAGACTTCGTCGTCGCCAATGGTGAGAATGCTGCGGGCGGCTTCGGTATCACGGAAAAAGTAGCTTCAGAGATTTTCGGCTTTTCCGTCCATGTGTTGACAAGCGGCAACCACATCTGGGACAAGAAAGAATCTGTTCCGTATATCGCGAAGGAGAACCGCATCATCAGGCCCGTGAACTACCCCCCCGGCGTTCCCGGCTATGGCAGTATTGTCATCACCCTTCCCTCGGGCACGAAGGTTGGCGTCGTCAACATATCGGGCAGGGTCTTCATGTCGAGCATCGATTGCCCCTTCAGGGTGGGGAAGGAAGAGATTGAGCGCGTGCAGAAAGAGACGAAATGCATCATTGTGGATTTCCATGCAGAAGCCACGTCGGAGAAGATCGCCTTCGGATATTTCATAGACGGCAAGGTGAGCGCGGTTGTGGGCACACATACCCATGTCCAGACCGCTGATGAAAAAATCTTGCCCGGCGGCACTGCGTATATCACCGATGTCGGCATGACCGGCCCGGAGGTCTCGGTCATAGGGATAGAGAAGGAACAGATCATAGAACGTTTTCTTCTCCAGATGCCGAGGAAGTTCGAGACCGCAAAGGGGAACGGCATACTCTCTGCGGTAGTAATAGAGGTCGATGACAGGTCAGGGAGATCGACCGCCATTCAGAGGCTGCAGTTAACGTACCCGTGAGGCAGGACGGGGATTTTATTACGACGGGATGGAGGACCGGCAATAATGGAAGCAAAAGTCAAGTACATCGATGGACTTCAATTTGTGGGCGAGGCTTCGTCAGGTCACGCCATTGTCATGGACGGCGACAAGAAGTTTGGGGGCGCTGATACGGGGTTGAGACCGACAGAGCTCCTCCTCATCGGCCTCGGCGGCTGTTCAGGGATGGATGTGATCTCAATCCTCAAAAAGAAAAAACAGGACGTGAGGGGTCTTGAAATCAACATAAAAGGCGAGAAGGCTGAAACCTATCCTCAGAAATTTACCGACATCGCCATAGAATACGTGGTGAAAGGACATCACGTATCGGAAGAAGCGGTGAAGCGGGCGATCGACCTTTCCATGGAGAAATACTGTTCGGTAAAGGCCACATTGGAAGGGTCCGCGGCCATAACGTTTCATTACAGAATTGTTGAGGGGGATTGACCTCCCCCTCTCCTTCTTATCTGTGCCATCCTCCAAAAGAGCCTCTGCTCCCTCCGCCGAAAGAGCCTGACGTCCTGCCCATGCCCGAAGATCCCCTGAATGTACCGCCGCCACGTGACGGCATGCTGAATGACCTGCTCGCCGAAGGAGGTGAACTGAACGATCTGCCGCCGCTATAGAATCCCGAAGATCCCCTGAACGTATTGCCGCCGCCTGACGGCATGCTGTATGACCTGCTCACCGAAGGACGTGAAGTGAATGTGTTGCTGAAGCCGGAGGACCGGGGAGCAGGAGTAAATGCCTGCCTGCCCGCGGGCGCCGTGTTGAACGTTCTGCCGCCGGAAGGGGAAAAAGCCGTCCCTCGATTGATAGAAGTTGAGCCGGATGTTCTGCCAGACGGGGCGCCTGATGTTCTGCCCCAGACGCCGGACGGCGAACTCACCCTGCTATTCTGCACGGGCGAACCGGTCGGACTTCCGGTCCCGGTCATTGCGCTCCGTCCTGAGGGTGCAAAGCCACGGCTACGATCCAGGATCGCCTGGCCGCCATTTCCGGCATGAGTGACCATTCCGCTCCCTCTTGAGAAAGTACCGCCGGTGGTTCTGCTCGCGGGGTCTATGCGCGACATCCTGCCTGTGGAAGGGTCACGGAAATGATTGGTCACAAATTCCCCGTGTTCCCCATGCCTGTGATGATGATGGTGGTGCCCGCCTATGTCAATGTCAAAGTCCGCCAGCACGAAGAATCCCGGAAACCAGGAGTCCCACCACCAGAACGGGTACGGTACCCAGCTGTACAGATAGTAGAAATCCGGAGGCGGAGCATAATAAGTTACGACGGGTGGACCTTCATCGTAGTAATAGTTGTTAATAACGGTCGAATCGGGACTGCTGTAAGTTGAGCCTGGCTCACCACTGCCCTCGGCAGGTCTGATGGACAGGTTATAAGAAACCATCACATCCTGAAACGCCCTCATTGCTTCGTCCTTACCCATGCTCAGCTGTTTGGCATCAGCCGCGTCACTCACCGCGCTCTGCAATTCATCCATAATATCGGGCGTGACAGGATAATCAGCCATCCAGCCGTTGCGCGGTGCGATGCCGGCGCCTGCAAGCAGGCCCTCTGCCTCAGCTTCATTTGCTGCGGGACCCAATTTGAGTGCGTCGACCAATTTTACCGCTAATGTACCCTCACGCACCAGCGGCTGCGATATCGGCGCCTTTCCTGCGTCCGGCTGCCCCGTCTCTGCATATGCCAGGAGCGGGAACAGAACCAGACCACCCAGGATTACCAGTATTATAAAGAGTGAGCTTTTCATAGCTTGCCTCCTCTTTCGTGCGCACGTTTACACTCTTACCTCTAATTATTATCATATGACTAAGTATCTATATAGACAACGCTACGATTGGTCGGAAGCGAGCCGATCGTGGCGGCTTTTCGATGATATCGGATGAATTTGCCTTGTTTTATTACTTCATGAATTCCCGCTCCTCGCAGCTTCTCCTTCGTCCCACGCTCTGCGGCCTTCCGGCTTCCCGTTGAGAGTACGAGGAATGGGCCAAGCAACATGGGCTTCATCCCCCTTTATTGCTCACCCGAATCGGGGACAAGGGAACATTTTTTGTGATAATCTAATGCCATGCGATTCTCCGTGATACTCAAGAACTTTGCGACACTGGGCTTCGTTGGTTATCTCCCTCTCGCACCGGGGACCTTTGGCGCAGCAGCCTCCGTGATCTTATTCACCCTCCTGAAACCCTCTCTCCCCCTCCACATACTTCTGCTCGTCGTGCTGGTGGCGATCGGTTTCGTTGCCTCCGACCGGGCGGAACAAATGCTGAACGAGAAAGACAGCAGTCATATCGTGGTCGACGAGTT
>JAWOKY010000116.1:0-3041 GCA_033853975.1 Thermodesulfovibrionales bacterium | reverse complement strand
CGAAAGAGCAAAAACGGAGCGATCTTCTGGATGTAGCCGGAATCGAGACAGGAAGTGCGAGTGGTCTCTATGTCGTACTGGAGGTAGCGCGGCCCGCCGTGAATCATGCCGCTGCAGGCGCCCGTGGCCCCGGAGGCGAAATCGTGTTTTTCGACGAGGATCGTTTTCAGGCCTCGCATCGCGCAGTCACGCGCAATACCGGCGCCGTTGATCCCTCCACCGATTATCAGAACGTCATACTGTGCCATATCTGAGATTCTTGGCAGCCAACTCCTCTGCGCTGCTTATAACCTTAAATCGGGGACACCTTGCGGCAAGGTGTCCCCGATTTAAGGGACAACCTCCCACGTTTCCCAGGAGAACTGCAAGATGCATGAGCTTCGCGCATACCCGCCTTGCCGATGTAAGGCTATTTCGCAGTTATCTGATTCTATCGTAATGACCGCTCGGATGTCAATGACCCGGTGTTGAAACATTAGTAAAAAATTGCACTTGCAAAAGGCGCAGTTGCGTGATAATTTTATCTCAAATACACGGCGCCAGGTCGGGCTGGAAAACGAAACTGAATAACGATTGGAGGAGAAAGCCATGAAGCGTGCGCTCATTGTTCTGGCGTCAATCTTGTTCCTTTCCCAATTCATGGCCTGCGGCGAAAACAAGCCGGATGCCTTACGGCAGTTGCAGGACCAAGGAATCCCGTTCAATGCCGAGGAATTCAACCTCAGGGCGGGGAAGGGGAACGTCTTCGTGATAGATTTATTCCTGGCCGCGGGCATGGACCCGAACGCGAGGGACGTAGACACGCGGACGGCCCTGATGAACGCGGTGATCAACGGCCATCTCGAGGCAACTCAAAGGCTGCTGGACAAGGGAGCAAACCCGAACCTCATCGACAAGAACAATCGGACCGCCTTGTCATTCGCGGCCAAGGAAGGCAGAGACAAGATAACGCAGGCATTGCTGAGCGCGGGCGCCGACCCGAACACAAAGGATATGGATGGATACACCCCCTTGCTCTACGCGGCGAAGGCCGGATTTGCCGAAATAACGCGGGACCTCCTCGATAAAGGCGCAGACATAAATGCGGGTAATAAGGAAGGCCGAACGCCTCTGATGCTGGCAGTTGCGAATGGTCATCCCGAAGTAGTGCAGCTATTGATCGCCAAAGGCGCGGACGTGAATGCAAAAGACAACGTGGGCAATACCGCCCTGATAGACGCTGTAGATACCGATTCCCTCATGACTGTCGATCTGATATATGACAGCGGGGTGAAGCTGAAGCATAACCCCTATGGCATGGACTCCTGGCTGGCCGCTTTGCGGCATGCGGCAAAAACAGGCCATACCGAGATGGTCAAGAAACTGATTGAGAAGGGCGCGAATATGGATGCGCAAGACGAGGATGGCTTTACGCCTCTTATCCTCGCCACCATGGGGAAACATACGGATATCGTGAAGATATTGCTCGACAAAGGCGCGAAAGTGAACATAAAGGATAAGAGCGGTAAGACGGCCTTGACTTACGCTGAAAAGGAAAAGGAATCCGAGATAGCGAAGTTGCTCAAGAAGGCCGGAGCAAAAGCATAAAGCTCATCGCTTTCTTATCGAGACTCAACCATAAAGACGGCATCAGTGCAGTCCCCTTCCCCAAGGGGAGTTTGTCTTCCCTATACTACTCATTATTGTTTCCAAATGGATTCCCGCTTGCGCGGGAATGACGTTGAGGGGCTTCGTCGGTCGTTAATCTGCGTTCATCGGCGTGAATCTGCGGCGACGGGGACTCCGAGTGTGTCTCACGGTTGTGTAGGTGCGAATTCTATTCGCATAGGCATCGCGGAAAACTGCAGAACGAGCCTTAATTCGGGGACACCTTGCCGCAAGATGTCCCCGAATTAAGGAACAGACGCAACCGTGGGACGGACTCGCAGCGTGGCGCTTCCATTGTACCCAATGTGTGCGGCGGCGCCAGATTATCCGAAAAAGACCGACCTTCTCTTTTTCAGGAGCGAGTCCACCATGTCCTGGATTGTCGCTCGAAGCTCTCGATTGAGGCGATTGACTACGACATTATCCTTGAGAACAGATTCATCGTATTGGTCGTATCTGATAATCTTGCCGAAGTTGATATACCATTTTGTCGGCAGAGGAATGAACCCCAGCGGACCAAGCCAGGGGAAAGTCAAGCTAAGCGGGAAGAACGGCATCCCCAGCATTTTTCCCAGCCAGTTTGCGTAACCGAGCACGATATAGATTTCTTCGGCCCCTACTACCGAGCATGGTACGACAGGCGTACGAGTTCTGATTGCCAGCCGTATGGCGCCGCCCCTGCCAAACCTCATCAGATTGTACCGATTCTTGAATCCCTTGGCCATTCCTTTTATGCCTTCCGGGAAGATGCATACCAGTTGCTCTTGTTTGAGAAGCCTCTCCGCGTTTTCCTGGGAAGCCCTCACCTGGCCGACGGCAGTCATGAACTCCGACCCGAACGGGAGCCGGCCAAACCAGTCTTCAATCATGCAGCGGGTGTAACGACGTGCGGGATGGAATTTATACAGGGCAGTGCCGATCATAGCTCCATCCCATGGGAGTGACCCGGAATGGTTGGAAACTATTATGGTGCGCCCTTTCTTCGGGATGTTTTCCATGCCCGTCGTTTCCACTCTCCAATAATGTTTGTACAGGAACGTCAGGAATGCCTCGAGCTTGGGGTCTACATCCGGGGACTTGCCGAATTCGTCCATCCGCTCGAGTTTATCGATGAGTTCTTCGTAATCGTACGGCTTTGAGCCAGGAATAAGTGAAAGGGCGCGCTCTAGGATGCTCGCCTTCCGCTTTCGGGCTTTAAGGGCCTTTGAATCGAGGGGCCGCAGCTTTCTTACGGGTACCTCATAATCGCCGTCGTCCATGTCTTCCGGTTCCGATAGAGCAAACCTTCTTGCCGACTTCCTCTGCCTCGTGGGCTTATGTCGCTCAAGACTCTCCAGTCGTGTCTTGACCCTCTTTTCGATTTGAGCAGTCGCTTTCTCGTCCTCAGCGTCAGT
>JAWOKY010000115.1:0-6855 GCA_033853975.1 Thermodesulfovibrionales bacterium | reverse complement strand
AATATGCTTGCGACTCTCGTTCCGAAGACGGACCACTGAGCCCGGAGCATCAGGTAAGAGACCTCAACCTGTCGATGTCCCTGATTATGATTTTTCCGCCTCTTGAGGTCACAAGACCGGCTTTCGTTAATTTACTCATGGTCCTGATAGAGGTCTCGACTGTGGTTCCGACCATTTCGGCAATGTCCTGTTTAGTCAGTTTCATGGTTATCGCCGTGCCTTCCGCTGTTTTTTCGCCTGTCTTGTCCGAAAGCTTTATGAGAAGGGAGGCGATCCTTGATTCGACTTTTTCGAGGGCTATGCTCTTAAGCATTTCATGGGAGCCCTTTATTCTGTCTCCGATATTCGTTGCCAGGCAGTACATCAGATTAGGGAACCTGTCAATAATACTCAGGAGGTTCTTTCTGGATATCTTTATTACCTCCGTATCTTCCATCGCCACGGCATTGGCCGGGTAGGGGAACCCCCTCACAACGGCGATGCCGCCGAAGAAATCCATTGGCTGAATGACCTCCAGAATAATCTCTTTGCCTTCCTGGGAGAGCTTTGTGATCTTCACTTTCCCTGTCCTGACGACATAAAACCACTCGGAAGGGTCTCCTTCCGAGAATATCGATTCTCTTCTTGCATACTTGCCTGACAGGATATAGGGGGAGATCTCCCTTGCATCCTGCGCACTCAAAGTGCTGAAGATCGAGACCTGCCTGATGTCGAACATATGAGTAGGATAATAAAAAATAAGGGAATTTACAATGCAACCTGACGCAAGGCGAGTGTTCCCTCGGGTGAGTCAGGAAGGAAAAGGATCCTAAAATTAAAATTTACAGGTAAGCTGTTTTTTTTGCTTGACATTGGTTCTGAAGTCTGGTTACATATAATCATTAAGCGCCTCGTTACCTCCCCTAAGCTGCTGCCCACATCCCACGGGCAGCAGCATTCTTTTTTTTTAAAGCTCAACTATCTCGTATTTTCTCGTACCCAAGCCCAGCCGTTCCGCCTCTTCCACCTGCAATACATAGGGCCTTTCATGCAGTTTCCCGAGAATATCGTCTCCCTTTACCGCATTCCTGTCTTCGGCCAGGGAGCCCGGAAGAGGGGGAGAGGCAAGCAGCAGGTCGATGCTCGCCTGCTCAATAGCGACGAGATCGTCGGACAGAAGTATCCCCGCATCCTGCATGACTGGCACATCAGCTGCCGGCATGCAGTCGCATTCAGGCTGTATCTCGCTTAGAAAATTTATGAAAAGGACCTTTCCAGGCTCAAATGTTCCCAGCACTGCCTTTGCCGCCGCGGCAAGGGAACGCATAAACCGGTCGTTATCTTGTGGCATTGAGAGTGATTCGAACTGGCATACCCGCTCACACCGGCCGCATCGCCAGCAGATATTTCCGTCCCAGACAAACTCATCTTCCCGGAAATCAATCGCATCGAGGGGACAGATATCCCTGCACTGATAACAGAGTTCGCATTTCTCGGGGTCCCAGACCAGTTCCCCCTCGCCTATGGTGTGCATTGCACCCCTCCCGCATTTCCATCCGCAGGTCCGGTGGCTTGCGCTTATTCCCCCCATAGCCAGGTTCTTGATCGCGCCCGCATATCCCGCATTGATGTGCCCTTTTACGTGCGAGCAGACCACCATCGCCGGAACATCGTGAATCAGAGAGGCGACAGCGATCTTCCCGAGCATGTCGCCCGCATCTACCATTATGCTGTCATTTCCGTATAGTCCGTCGGCAAGAACGACAGGAGCGCCGACGGAGAGGTGGTTGATGCCGTTTCGGTTTGCGACCTCAAGGTAGTCAAGGCCGTTGATCCTCACTGTATCGGTCACAAACGGCTTCGCCCCTATCCGGATGAGCGCGTCGACCACCTTTCTAAGGAAGATTGGACGGACGATCCTATGTGCGCCCTCGGAGCCGAAGTGGGTCTTTACCGCGACCCATTCGTCGGGGCTGAAATAATGCAGCATCCCGATTTTCTTGAGCAAGCCCTCGAGTTTTCCCGGCATGCTGTCTTCATACCTCCACTTCCTTGCCCTTGCTGACGCAAAATAGACTATTGACATAGCTAGTACCCCTCAATAACATTCTCAGTGCTGCAAACAGACTGACCGCTTCCGCTAGGTATTCTACCTGATTACGGCAGGGTAATAAACAAAAAGGGCGTGCACTAAATCCGTGATTGACCCACCAGTACTGTCTTAAAAGGCATCGGCATCCATATATGCTGCGGCTGACCCCTCCGGAGGTATCATCAAGGGCTTGAAGCGCCCGGATGGCGCCCCAAATTGCCCGCTCCAGGGGGCTCTTGCCTTTGCGGCATCATGATGATGTCGCTCTCCAAAAATTTTTCGTTAAGGAGGATACTTTTGTTATGAAGGATGGTTATTTCTCCATCCTTCTGCCACTTGTTAAGCACCCTCGATACCGTCTCCCGGGTAAGACCAGACATATCGGCGATCTCCTGATGGGTGAGTTTGAAATCCAGAAGTATCCCCTTATCCATTTTTTTGCCCTTTTCGTATGAAAGGGCGATGAACAACATCTTGACCCTTTCCGTGGCGTTTTTGAAGTTAAGCATTACTATCCTTTTCCAGGATTCCCTGAGCCTCAGGCAAAGTATCAGTAGCAGTTTTTCGAGTACCTTGGGCTGGCTGTAAAGAAGGGCGTAGAAATCCTTTCTCGATATAATGGCGATAAGCGAGTCCTCGGTCGCTACAACAGAGGCGGGCGTTGTCTGATTGTCGATGAGCGTTACCTCTCCGAAAAACTCGTCTTCCCCGTGAATTGCGAGAATGACCTCCTTACCGTCTTCGGTATTCCTGATGACCTTCACCGTGCCTGCGAGGATAATGTACATAAAATTGTTCGAGTCTTCCTCTCGAAAGATTATCTCATTTTTCGTAAATTCCTGAATGAGCAGTCTGCTGCTGACCTGGCTTAGTTCTTCGTCGGTGAGAGAGGAAAAGAGAACCACATTCCTCAGAAAATCCATCCTGACATCTTCATTCAAGGGCCTGTCCATTGCTTCTTTCTCCAGGGTATGTCGTTGTTATACCAGGGGCGAGCGGTGCAGGGGTTCTGAGTGCGGCGCTCGAAGTGACCGTACCGTTCGCCATGTTCTGTCAGTATCCATTTTCCTTTGAATCAAAGGGAATTGCTATGTTTTCATCAAAAAAAAGGTTAGAATCAGTTGTCGTTTCTTTCTCGTCCATGAAAAGAAAATAGTTGCTTGCGTCCTTGTTGAACTGACGCGAGAAACTTCGTCCCCCCTCTCCGGTGAATACGGCAATGAACCTTCCTCTTAAAGAAGCAAGAGAAGGTGCAGAAAAGGCGCCGTTTACGACGGCGACGCCTACTTCTTCGCCGGGTTCGTCGAGTGGAATGATGTCTACGGTGCCTGAGTCGTCTTTTGTCAGGACGCCGAATATACCTTCTTCCTCGCCGAAGGTCCGAAGCGAGATATTCTCGATTCGTCCCTGTGGTGTGGAGCAGAAAGTTACCATCTTTATCCTGCCCTTATAATCCGCAGGCACGTTAGGTGCAAAGGAGATCCAGCCGAGATCGGAGGTGATCGCGCTTCCCTCGTCAAGAAGCCTGTCACGATAATCATAGACCTCCCAGTTGATCGTCGCTCCCGGCTCCATCTGCTCACTGCCTGTACTGTCCCGGTTGAAAAGATACACAACAAAATTGCTGCTGTTTTGGTACAGAAAAGAGCCCGCAGGCGGATCAGAGGTGAAGATGCCCTGTTGTCCATACCAGACTTCAAAGGGTTTGCCTTCGACAGAAGGCTGCAGCGCGGAAGCCATCTCGGAGAGTGCCTGTTCTGTTTCCAGCAGGTCCGGTTCGTACATTACCCTTTGATAGAGTTCCTGGTTGAAGGACAAAAAGAAATTCGGGTTTTCGAGCAAGACCTTTCCCCAGGCATATCCGGCAAGCTGGTAGCGAAGAAGAAGCAGGGGGCTTGCGTAATCAAATATGCACCGGAAAGAACCAATTACATAGTTGTTGAGCGCCTCGTAAAAGACATCGTAGGGATATGAGTGGTATTCATCCCAGTATGTATACTCCGGGAGCCTGTTGAAGACCTCTACTTCTGCGGCGACGGTCATCCCTTCCTCATAGTTGCTCAGCGTGATCATGTCATCGTCCCTGAAGGCGTGGATGATTTCGTGGCAAAACACGTCGAGGCTGGCAGAGCTTTTAAGAAGGATTTCATTGGTTGTAGCCAGGTAGGCGCCTTGAACGGCAATGGTGGGGTCTTTTCTCACATTGACTTTTATCGAAAAGGCCGGCTGGCCATATACTCCTTTTATGGTACGGTAGAAGTCCCTCGCGGCCCTGCGAAGTACCGAAAGTTCTCTGCTGGTCCAGGGATAATCGGGCGAATGAAAGAGAAAGGTCAGCTCCCGCAGGGCTGGCTTTTCACAGGAAGAAGCCGGATGCCGTGCGTCCTCAAGGTCAGGAAGAATAGGTGCACCCTCATGGTCTACGAAGACGACAACCAGATCAACCCCTCCACTCCCTGGCGTACCGTGTGAAGCCATGCTTACCGATGCGACCCTGTAGAGCCGCGCTTTCAGCTTCTCGTCGGCGTGAAACACTTCCTCCCTTGAAACGTTGCCGGGGATAGGAAGATAGAGTATATGACCCCTGACAGAAGCGTTCTGGGAGATGGGCTGCGATGCGTAGACACTCGACTGAGATAGAAAAAGGATGCATAAGACCAGCGCAGTCAACCACATTCCTCTGTCTTTGTCCGGTTTCATCGTTTTGCCTTTTCCCCATCTTCAAAATAATGAGGCCGGGCTGCCTTCATTATGTTCTTCGGCAGCTCGGCCATCTCCTTGAAGATCCGACGCTTTCCGCACCCCCTTCACAAGGGGCTAGGCTTTATCGAAGTATTCTCACTTCCTCTAATTTCAATTTAGCTATTAAGAAGGGGCTTGTCAATTGTTATTCCTGACGCTTCTGCAGATCTGAAGATTGCGCAATTATTGCCATCACCCATGCTCATTTTTCTTCGAGATGTTAATTTTGGATAGACATTGAGCAATATCTGTCATGGACAGGGGTGCCGAAGGGATGTAAAGTAGTTTTAAGGTTCTTTGTGGACGGGATTTTGATGAACGATATCGAGATCATTTGACTCGATTCCCTCTGATGCATGTTACAAGGTAAAGGATGCCGGATTGGACGGGAAAATCGATACCACTGATTCGGTGATAATAACCACATGCTTGCTTTCATCAAAGTGAGTACTTCCGAAGAAGGAGGTCCCATGAAGAGCAGTAAGATTTCGTTAATGTTATTTGCCTTTATGTTTATTCTTTCTGGCGTGGTTGCCGAGGCGGCCCCGCCCCCCCCAACGGTCTCGATCACCAGCCCTGCCAGCGGAACTACATACACAACGGCTCAGACGGTTACTATCACGGCGTCGGCATCCGGGAAGGGTGCTACGATTACGAAGGTCGAGTTTTATGACGGCACGACCCTGATGGGTACGGACACCACTTCTCCTTATACCTATGGATGGTCAATCACCTCTTCCATTAACGGAACGCATACCTGGACCGCAAAAGCATATAGCTCGAAAGGAAGCAGCGCTACTTCTTCCGCAGTGTCGCTAACAGTCGGTATTGCGGCCTCTGACAGCATTGCTCCTACAGCATCGATAACAAGTCCGACATCGGGAACAATCTACACTACCGCCCAGACAGTGACGATCACCGGCTCTGCCTCCGACAACGTGGGGGTGTCAAGAGTAGAGTTCTATGACGGCGGCGTACTGAAGGCAACCGACACGGCATCTCCATATAATTATGCGTGGGCGATCAGCTCTTCGAACAACGGCACGCATAGCTGGACTGCCAAGGCCTATGACGCGGCAGGCAATGCTGCCACGTCAGCGGTGGTGAGTTTGATTGTGAATATTCCTGCGGCAGACACAACGCCTCCGAATGTCTCTATCACCAGTCCCGCATCGGGAACCACTTACACTACAGCCCAGACGGTGACGATTACCGCCTCTGCGACAGACAACGTGGGAGTCTCGAAGGTGGAGTTCTATGACGGAACAACCCTGGTTGCGACCGACACAGCGTCTCCATATACCTATGCGTGGTCGATCACTTCCGCAAATAACGGAACGCACAGTTGGACAGCGAAGGCATATGATGCCGCAGGCAATACGGCGGTTTATGCGGGAGTCAGCCTTACCGTAAATATAGCAACCGCTACAGCGGGCTGGACGAATATGTCTACCGGAGGTCTTACGAATTCCACCACCACATTGTATAATGTCTGGAGCAGCGACCCTGATCATATATGGATTGGAGCCTACCAGGCGGGTTCAATGACCAGTATCCTTTACTGGAACGGGACCTCCTGGTCAACTCCATGGCAGGGGTATACAATTCCCGGCGGTATTTGGGGATTCAGTGTAAGTGATGTCTGGATGGTTGCCACCAATTGCACGACCTGGCATTGGAACGGAAGCACCTGGTCGTCAGTGTCGAACCCATTGAATTCAACCTATGGCGCCCTCAACGCGGTCTGGGGCATTGCGTCCAATGACGTATGGGCTGTTGGCGCAGCGGATCCGACAACGAATTATGGTGTTGCCCTTCACTGGAACGGCAGTGCATGGTCATCTGTTTCAACCGGAAGTACCCTGCGTCTTTCCGCTGTTTGGGGCAGTGCCTCAAACGATGTCTGGGCAATTGGGCTTGGAAGCGGAATCTTACACTGGAATGGAAGTGCCTGGTCAACGGTACTTTACGGCCAGACAGGTCAACCCGATCTCTATGCTATCTGGGGAAGCGCGGCGAATGATGTCTGGGCTGTAGGGGCA
>JAWOKY010000114.1:0-2522 GCA_033853975.1 Thermodesulfovibrionales bacterium | reverse complement strand
GGGCCACAGGATACTATTAGAGCGGAAATGACGTATCTTGCCTAAGGCCAGGCGAACCATCAATAATAATTCCTAGATGAACAAGCAACGAATGACTGAATGGCGGCTTATCGATTCGGGTCTCTGTGCTGCGTCTCACAATATGGCCGTCGATGAAGCTATCGCGATTTCGGTGCGGAGAGGCGCCGCTCCCCCGACGCTCAGGCTGTACGGCTGGGACAGGCCTTCCGTAAGCCTCGGAGCGTTTCAAAAAACCATGGACATCAACGAGCGGTACTGCGAGGCCAACAACATTCCCGTGGTAAGGAGACCGACGGGCGGCAGGGCGATCTTCCATGTAGATGAGCTCACCTATAGTTTCTCATCGAGAAATGAGGGATTTTTCTCGCGCGGACTTCTCGATTCCTACCGTCAGTTGAGCACCGCCTTCAAGTCAGCTCTGGAGACGCTTGGTCTCGATGTCACGATGAAAAAGGAAAGGGAATCCGGAAGGAACCTGAACCGGACCCCCCTCTGTTTCAGAGTCGCTTCATACGGAGAAATAAGTTTCAGGGCCAGGAAGCTGATCGGATCCGCGCAGAAGCGATGGAAAGACGGTCTCCTGCAGCAGGGTTCCATCCCCTATGCAATCGACAAGGAAGGCACAAGAAAGATATTCAACCTTTCTCCTGGTTTTGATGTGAAGGACAGGATGATCGGTCTGCGAGACATCCTCCCAGGCCTGGATCCCGAAAAGTTCAGAGAGACGGTAAGGGTCTCTTTCGAAGAGACTTTCGGGGTCAGATTTCATTACTCCGGTCTTTCTCCTGAGGAAGATCTCCTTGCCCGCGAGCTTGAGGCCCGGAAGTACCGCTCTCTTCACCGGATCCTTCGGCGGGAGCACCTCCCCGCGGAGAAGACTCTTCCAAAGGAGGAATTTCCGGCATAGAAGAATAGTAATAGCAGAAGATCGCGGCGATCATCACAAGCCCGAAATAGCTCTGTACCACATATGCCGCGAGCTGGTACATAAGGGCCATCAAGGAACCGATGAGCGGGATCAGCCCTATAGGATAACTGAGAGACGCGACGATGAAAATGATAAAGAGATATCCCACGAAGACGAGACAATAGAGATAAAAAGCATCGGCATGTCCTGAAATATACCTGACAGCTTCTTTCAGGGATCTCACGGGTCCAGCCCCCTTCATCGCCATCACCGCTGAGCCGTACACAGTGACGGACAGCGTCCCAAGGAGGAGGGCCAGGCCGATCACGGAAAGGATCAGCGAAAAGAATATGCCCAGGAAAAGGGCGAGGGTCGCTTCCTGCTCCTTTGCCACAGAAACGATGGCAGAAACGAGGCCGCCGAGTAGACCAAGGACAAAAGCCACAAAGAGGAGTATGAGGCCGATGAGCGAGGTAAAACCTACCAGGGGGAAAAACAATCGTCTGCCTTCGGAAAAAAATTCTTTGAGCTGGAACTTCTCACTCCTGCCCGAAAGGGACAGGCTGATTACCCCTATGGATCCCCCGAAGAGATAGATCCCTACTGCGAGGACGATCGTGATATAGAGCAGGAGGCTGGTAAGCACCAGGATGACGAGGGCAAAGTATTTCGAGAGTATCTCGGAAGGTTCTCTGAATGACCTGAATATGTCTTCGATACGTGAGAGCTCCGTCAGGTCGAGACCGAAGATTATAAAAGCGATGGCCAGTGGTATGCCCACAATGATGAAGAAGCCGATGAAGCTCGCGAACATGGCGCCCACTTGAATGAGCACAAGCTGCCAGTTCCTGTTGATGGTCTTCAGACCGCTCTGTATCGCTTCTGCATATCTCATTGATCGTTCCGAACTCCTCAGAAGATGCGGGCCATCCCCCTTTGATACCAAGGCATGTACGACTAAGTCTCTATATTTTAGTGCAAACGAGACCGAAGGGCAACAGGTTTATGAAACGCCCTTCGCCCTCTCGATGAAGAGTTTCAGTTTCTTATGGTCCTTTTTGCCCTTTTCTTCTTCCACTCCGCTGCTGACGTCCACCGCATACGGTCTCACCAATCGAACTGCTTTCTCGACATTTTCAGGGTTAAGTCCGCCGGCAAGGATTATCCTGCCGAACTGTTTTGCATCCACCGCAACATCCCAGTTGAATATCTGGCCGGTACCCCCAAAAGATTCGGGTGTGTACGTGTCCAGAAGAAAGGCTGAGACCCTGTACCGTTTAAGGGGCTCGAGGTCCGTGAGGTCCCTTATCCTGATCGCCTTTATCGCCCTTTTGCCGATCACGCATGCCTCCGGCGGCTCATGGCCGTGAAACTGTGCGATGTCGATGCTCGTGTGTTTCATGATCCTTTCAACCTCTTCCGGCCTTTCGTCGACAAAAACGCCTACCGTCGTGACAAAAGAGGGAAGACCGAGGATTATCTTCCTTGCCTCGTCAGGCGGGATATACCTTGGGCTTCCCCTGAAGAACACAAACCCCAGGGCGTCGGCGCCATACTCCGCGGCGAGAAGCGCATCAGCGAGGTTCGTGATACC
>JAWOKY010000113.1:0-2575 GCA_033853975.1 Thermodesulfovibrionales bacterium | reverse complement strand
TGCTCGCTCAGACTCTCGCACGGATCCTTGATGTACCGTTCACGATCGCCGATGCAACGACGCTTACCGAGGCGGGCTATGTCGGCGAGGATGTTGAAAACATCATCCTGAAACTGCTGCAGAACGCCAACTATGATGTGGAGCGGGCCCAGAGAGGAATAGTCTACATCGATGAGATAGACAAGATCAGCAGGAAGACTGACAATCCTTCCATCACAAGGGACGTTTCAGGCGAGGGTGTTCAGCAGGCGCTTCTGAAAATAATAGAAGGCACCATAGCGAATATTCCTCCGCAGGGAGGGCGCAAGCACCCGCAGCAGGATTTCATACAGGTGGATACGACGAACATACTCTTCATCTGCGGCGGGGCCTTTGTAGGACTCGACGGGATGGTGGAGCAGAAGATAGGTAAAAAGACCGTGGGTTTCGGCACGAACGTCGTCAGCAGGAGCGAGAAAAAGATAGGAGATATTCTTGCCATGACGGAACCCGAGGACCTTATCAAATACGGCCTCATCCCCGAATTCGTCGGGCGGTTGCCGGTATTCACGACTCTCGAGGAACTCGATGAGACATCTCTCGTGAGGATACTCGTCGAACCGAAGAACGCGCTCATCAAGCAGTATCAGAAGCTCCTTTCTTTTGACAATGTGAGGCTGAAGTTCACCGACAGCGCGTTGAACGCAATCGCGAGAAAGGCAGTGCTGAGGAAATCGGGCGCCCGGGGACTAAGAGCGATACTCGAAGAGATAATGCTTGACGTCATGTACGAGATACCGTCGCAGAAGGGCATCAAGGAGTGTCTGATTACTGAAGACACTGTTGCCAAGAAGGAAAAGCCCATCCTTATCTACGAAAAGCAGGCCGAGTCGGCGTAGCAGCAATTCACCCGCCTATGTCGGGACGCTTACTGCTTGGGTCTGGTTCTGAGGAGAGATTTTTCTATTGCCCTGCAGATGGACTCTCTGAGCATCTCATCGTCGATGCCGGCGAGGAGGTCTGATATAAAAAGGGTTTCTTCCGTGGAGAGTTCGGACGGTGCACAGGCGGGAAGCTTTCGGCCGCTTTCCTGAGAGACCCTGCCGATTCTGAAACGCACATCCCTTACTCCGTATGCGGCCAGTATATTCAGGATTTCCTTCTTGCAGAACCCCAGCTGCTGCATCCAGGCAGGAGAATCTACAGATAAAAGCAAATCACCCTCAAAGAGCTTTGAGGGTGACATGTGTATGGAGAGCGGTTTCTCGAAAAGATTATGCCAGTCGTTCCTGATGCGCTGGAGACGGACATCTTCCTCGATTCCGAGCCTTTTGAGCAGGGGGGAAAGCAGAAACCCTGCCTTTTCCACTAGACGACCTTTTGAACAAGACCGGAGCGGAGACAGCGCGTGCAGACGTAGGCCTTTTTTACCCCGTGTGCAGTCTGAAGCCGGGTCCTTTGCAGGTTGGGCATCACCTGTCTCTTTGTCCTGTTGTTGGCATGACTCACGTTATTTCCAACGGTTTTTTTCTTTCCACATGCGATACAACTTGCCAAATCCGTATCCTCCTTTCAGAAATTGCATAAAAAACGTTTTTTATGATAACATTTTACATTCGATGAGACAAGAGAAGGATATTTTTCGCCGACTTCAGGTCACCAAATAAGGCAAAACAAGGAAGAAATGTCTAAAGTAAGGATATACGACTTAGCAAAACAGTTGAATAAGAACTGCAAGGAGGTCCTCGCCGAACTCGCAAGAATCGGAATAGAGGGGAAGACCGCCAGTTCCAGCATAGAAGACGACCTCGCCGAAAAGGTGAAACAGTGTTTTTCCGCCTCCATAACCACTGTCGAGAAGGCCGCGGCAGTTTCAGCGGCCGCGAAGGAAAAGCCTGCCCCGCCGCCGGCCAGGCCCAAGGCCGAAGAAGCGGCCAGGAAGGTCAAGAAAGAAGCGCCGGCGCGCGCGGAAAAAGCCGTAAGGGAGCCTTCTCCTGCGGAACCGGAAAAATCGGTGGAGCCGGAGGGGAAAGCTCAGGAGGCCGAAACAGTGCCGTCATTATCGGCGCCGGCACCGGAGACCGAGGAAGAGATCAAGCTGCCCGACAGATTCAAGAAAGACATAGAGGCGGAAAAGATAGAGAAGTTCAAGGCGAAGCCCGGCCTGCAGCGCGCCTTTCAGGCGATAAGAAAGATTGAGCCGAAGAAGTGGCACGAGGTAAAGGGTGGGAAGAAAGGCGAAAGAGGGAAATTCATCCCGAGACAGGAAGCCAAAGTCCCCGTGCAGTCGACGATGCCGAGGAAGAAGACACTGAAGCTCAGGGAAGGGACCACGGTAAAGGAATTTTCCGAACTCATCGGGCTCAAGTTTTCCGACGTGATAAAGAAATTCATGGAGCTGGGTTATATGCCCACCATCAACCAGCCGGTCGATCCTGACGCTGCCCTGCTCGTAGCTGAGGGTTTCGGGGTCAAACTGGAACTCGCCAGCGCTGAAGAGGACACGCAGATAGAAGAAATACAGGAAGATGTGACGAAACTCGTTCCCAGGGCGCCTGTTGTGACAATCATGGGGCACGTCGACCACGGCAAGACT
>JAWOKY010000112.1:0-6068 GCA_033853975.1 Thermodesulfovibrionales bacterium | reverse complement strand
TAGACCACATAGGCTACTGCGAAGGCGACAACAGTTCCTATCGCCCCGGACAACCCAAGCTGGCGCAGCGGCGTTGCCGGAACGGAAAGCAGACTCAGAAAACCAAGAAGCGCAGTCAGCATGCTCCACGATGACGGAAGCAGTGTCACACGCACAGCCCGGAGCGGGGCCTTTTCGGCGTCCGTCTCCCCGCTTTCTATCATGTGCTTCCAGTTGTATGTCATATAAACCATGTGCGTCAGGGTCAGGACAAAGACGATCGTAGAGAGGTTTGCAGTGAGGGGCCCCACGGGGATGCGAAACGCATGCGTCAGCATCAGTGTGATGGCGCTTGCGTTGGTGCAGGCGATGAGGGTTCCCAGAACCATGGGAATTGACCGTGAGATCGCAAGACCGGAAAGCCCGAATACGCAAATGGCAGCGATGCTGAACACTTTCAGGTCCCGCAGGAGATTGCGCTGGATGAGTTCGACAATATAGGGCGCCCCGGAGATCATCAACTGAAAATTTGCCGAGCTCAAACGATCCCTGATTTTCTCGATCCTGTGGATGTCGCTTTCTAACGGGGCATCGTTTCTTATGAACACGTAAATAAAAGAGGCCTTTTCGTCCCTTGCAATAAGAACACGCCTCCAAAGAGGGCTCTTGGGCACGTCATCGGGCTTCCTCGGGCCTTTTGTCAGGGACTGGACCGTGTCTACCCCTGGAATCCTTGACAGCTCGTCTGTCAGCTCGCGGAGTTTGGTGAGATAATCCGCAGAATGGATGTCTCCTGCTGCGCTCAGGACGATCTCCTGATCCTGAAGAAACATCTTGTCAATCTCCTTATCTGTCTTAAACTGGGGGTCATCGCTTGAGAAAAAAAAGTTCTGATCAACCCTGGGCATGAAATCGACATAACGGAAAACGAAGACGAACAGCAAGACCGTCAAGCCGCCCCACCAAATGAACGGCAGGAAATAATGAAATCGTGAACGAAATCCCCCTGACTCTGAGAGGCTCATACTTTATACCGTGAGTCGTTTATGAAAACGTCCCGGAAAGCGGCACGCTGACTGATTTGTGCATGTGCGCCCCATCCCGATTTGAACTTGTCACGGACCTTTCTGTATAGCTCTTCGGGGGTCACCTTCAGCTCCTTGAGTCCGGCCTTGCGAGTCTTCTCCTTTCATTATCACCGAAAATCCATCCGACGCAACATCCTGCCCGTGCAAAGGTCTGACAGTCGAGGGTCCCTCTGCCTTCAATTCGCCTTCTCGCTTGACATATGATGCGACACTGCTAAACTGACCGTAGAGAAGTCAACCTGTCGATGAGAGAAAACAGCAGAGGGGGAATGCGATGGACTGGTTTTGGTTTCTGATAATCGGTGCTGTTGCGGGGTGGCTTGCGGGAAAACTCACCCGCGGTCACGGATTCGGTCTGGTGGGGGACCTCGCAGTAGGAATCCTCGGAGCGCTCGTCGGGGGCTTTATTTTCCGGGTTATCGGCGTTGTTTCTTTCGGACTGATAGGTTCCCTGGTAACGGCAACTGCGGGGGCCGTCGTGCTTTTGTGGCTGATCCGGCGACTGAGATAATCATAATGCAGGCGGGTTGCTTTTGACCATGCGGCCTGATCTCCCTTTTTATTCTTTCCTGTTGTCCCGCGCAGACCTCCGGGACCGTCAAGGTATGGTACGATCATGATTCTCGAAATGCATTGCCACACGGCAGAGCATTCAGCCTGCAGTCATGTGAGCGCTGCCGAGGTCGCACAGCACAATTTCGATATAGGCCTCGATGGGACGGTGCTCACGGATCATCATTATCTATGGCCGCCGGAGGAGATTAAGGAATTAAGGGGCGGGCTGAAAGTGCCTGATTATTACCTGATTCTGTCGGGTCAGGAAGTGAATACGCCGGAACTGGGCGATGTCCTCGTTTTCGGCGCTGATGTGTCAATCGAAAAAGGCACTCCCCTTGAGCACATCCGCGGCGAATTTCCCGATGCGGCAATTATATGGGCCCATCCCTACAGGCAAGAATATGTCCCGCCGCGGGACAAATTATTTCATCCCCTTATCGACGGCGTCGAGATATTCAGTTCGAATCATACGGTAGCCGAAAGCAATCGGGGGCTGCGCGACTGGCATAATTTCAGGTTTGCCGCGATCGCGGGAACGGATACGCACGCATTAAGTTACGCCGGCCTTTATCCCACTATTTTTGATCATCCTGTCTCGACCGTAGAGGAGCTGGCAGGCGAAATCAGGGCGGGGCGCTGTCGTCCTTTCTTCCGGGAAATTCCCCGGGCCGGCTCAAGCAGTACACAGGTAACTGAAATCACCATCGGCACCGGCAGGCGCGGCGACATCCGTGAAAGATATGTGATCAAAAAACACAAGGATTTTGCGGCCTGGCATTCTGCCGCGCGGAAGTCGCAAGTAATGGATGAGATCCGGCGCCACGGGTTTGAGAAGGGGAGATTCCGCGTTCCCAAACCCCTCGATAGTGATCGTGAGAGCCTGACGACGACCGAGGAGGGAATCAGGGGCAAGAACCTTTTCGACACGCTGGTTGAGGCGGGGCCGCGGGAAGCCAGGGAGTGTCTCGAAATGGCGGCAGAATGGCTGGCCCGTCTTCACAACTGCAGGCTGCGGTTTGCACCTCCCGAGGAGTTCTTCTCGGACGAAAGAAAGCGTCTTGAGTTGTATCTCTCTGCCTTTTACAGGACCGATCATCATCATAGCCGGAGGGCGCAGGAGATTATGGACAGGGTCATTGAGGCCGAACTGTCTCTTTATGGCGAGCATCCGGAGAAATTGATACAGGGACATGGAGATTTCCATCCCAAGAATATTTTTATCGGACAGGACTCTGACGATCCCTCCTCTCGATTTGTTGCTGCTATCGATTTCGGCGCCTCTTTTACAATGCCGCCGGCCTTTGACGTGGGGACATTTCTCGCCCAGTTCAGAAACCAGCTTTACGGCAGGCAGGAGGTCCTTGCAAAGGTGACCGAGACCGTCTTTCTTCAGAAATACCTGAGTGAGGCCAGAGACCTTGATGCCGATTTTCTCCGGCAGGTCGAAATCTTCAAGGCGCGCACGAGCCTCAGCATCAGCTACTACCTCATTAAGCTTAAACTGGGCGAGAGCGAAAATCTCTGGAGGGTTCTTGTTGAGGCTGAGCATCATCTGGCCCGCCTCTCGATGTGAAAAATAAAATGACGCCGTAAAACTTCACCGGCATGCAAAAACTGTCACATTTTGAAGGCATGGAATCGAAGCATATAAACAAGGTATACAGGATCCTTACCCCCCGGGTGAAAGAGTACTGGAAGCGGTTTGTCCTGGCATACATGGCCCTTTTGGCCGCCGCGGCCATGAATCTGCTCAAACCCTGGCCCCTGAAAATCATCTTCGACTATATCCTTCTGAATAAGCCCATGCCGCGTCAGATCGCGTTTATGGGCTCAGCGACGGGCCATGACAAGCTGGTCCTGTTAGCCGCACTGTGCGTCAGCATTGTGGCGATATTTTCCCTTGAAAGCCTTTTTACCTTTACCCGCAAATATTTCATGACCGGTGCAGGGGAAAGGGCAGCAAATGATGTACGGCAGCAGGTGTTCGCACACCTCCAGATGCTTGAAAACAGGGCGGACAGGTCGGCTGATCTCATCGTTCGGTTAACTTCTGATATCGATTCACTGAAACTGCTGCTGACACAACATACGCAGACTCTGGTGAATTATCTTGTCACCTTCGTCGGGATAGGGGTCACCATGTTCCTTATGGATTGGCAGCTAACGCTGTCGGCCCTTGCTGTGGCGCCGCCGCTCTATCTTATATCATTTTATTCCTCCGAGAGGGTTGCCGAACTCACGCGGAGAAAGAGGGCCAAAGAGAGTGAAGTGGCTGTTCTTGTTCAGGAGACGGTGACGTCGAAAGACATTGTACAGGCATTTGCCCGGGAAGAGCAGGAAAAGAAACGTTTCGCAGAAGAAAGCGAGGAGAGCCTTGATGCAGCTCTGGAACGAGCGAGGGTCAGCAAGGGCTTTGGAAGGACAGTTGAAGTGATTATTGCCGTAGGTACGGCCGTAGTTGTTTATTTCGGGGTTAGAAGGGCCCTCGCGGGCTACATAACTCCCGGGGATCTCATAGTCTTCATTTCTTATCTCAGAGACCTCTACAGGCCCGTCGGAGGCCTGTCGGGCTTGATTGTAGAGTTCAGCGGTTCTCTCGTATGCGGAGAAAGGGTTGCCGAAATTCTTGAGACTGAAATCAAGGTCTCAGATGCGCCTGATGCCTTGGACGCTCCTTTGTTCAGAGGAGAGGTGGTTTTTGAAGATGTGACCTTTGGTTATGGTCCGGGCGAACCCGTCCTGCAGAATCTTTCCTTTACTGCAAAGCCCGGAGAGGTTGTGGCTTTAATCGGGTCAAGCGGCACCGGCAAATCCACGATCGCAAATCTGCTTCTGAGATTCTACGACCCGCAGGGTGGCAGGATTCTGATCGATGGGCATGATATTCGTAAATATACGCTCAAATCCCTTCGCGAACAGATAAGCGTTGTGCTCCAGGAACCTTTGCTCTTTCACAGGACCATTCGCGAAAACATAACTTATGGAAAGCCGGGGGCTAGCTTTGAGGAAACCACGGACGCTGCAAAAGCGGCGCAGGCCCATGATTTTATCGTCAGGCTTCCCAATGAGTATGACACAGTTCTCAAGGAGGGCGGCGTTAAACTATCGGGAGGGCAGAGGCAGCGGATAGCACTGGCGCGAGCGATACTGAAGAACGCGCCGATTTTCATACTCGATGAGCCTGTCACGGGATTGGACGCCGCGACGGAAGCAAGACTGAAGGAGACGCTGGACCGTCTCATGAAGGGCAAGACGACTTTCATCATAGCCCATCGTTTTTCTACCATCATGAGGGCGGACCTGATCTTGATGATAGAGGAAGGAAGGGTCGTAGAGAAGGGGACGCATGAGCAGCTCCTGGCTGGGAGTGAGAGGTACCGTCATCTCTATGATCTTCAGAGGCTGGAGTCATCCTGAGAGGTGCATGGTCTTGACACTCTCTGCCAATTTGTTAAGCTGAAATTATGGAAGCAGGAATCAATGACAGAGGACGGCGCGTAAGTTCTTTTCTGCCCCGCAGGCGCTTTGGAAATGGGAAAAAGGGACGCCGGATCATTCATTTCCGGAACGGTCGACGAACGCCAATGAAGAGTTTGATAATGTTGCTGAAGGTAATTACACTGGGTGTGATTATTGCCTGTTCCACGGTAGCTGCCGCTGATTCGGGTAGTACCATGCCGCCTGCTTTTTCACCACCGCCCGCACCATCGAAGCCTTTCATGCAGACCATACCTGCACCGCAGCCCGTATCACCGCCGCCAGCGCCGTCGAAGCCTTTCATGCCTTCGATACCTTCACCGCAGCCTGTTTCACCGCCGCCCGCGCCGTCGAAGCCTTTCATGCAGACCATACCTGAACCGCCGACTATTTCGCAGCCCCCTGCACCATCGCAGCCTGTTATCCCTTCGATACCTGCACCGCAGCCCGTTTCGCCGCCGCCCGGGCAAACGCCCCCGTCTGAGCAGGAAGAATAAGTCCATAATCTCTGTCTGACGTCGGGACGGTCGACTGGCCCGTTGATGTTTTTCTACTCAAAAAAATCTTTTTTGTGTAAAATTCCTGTATAAAAAAAATATGGCGGTGGAGTCGATTTTTCTGGTCACTCTATTGCCCGCTTTGAAGGAAAAGGAGAATCGTGGAAGAGATTATAAAGAAGGCCGAAGTGCTCATCGACGCACTTCCCTATATCAGAAATTTTTACGGCAAAACCTTCGTGATCAAGTACGGCGGTGCGGCCCAGACGAACGACGAACTCAAGGATTCCTTCGCAAAGGATGTCGTTATGCTCAACTATATAGGGATACGTACAGTCATCGTGCACGGAGGCGGACCGAAGATCTCTTCGACCATGGAGAGGATGGGAAAGAAGCCCCAGTTCGTAAACGGGCAGAGGGTTACCGACCAGGAAACGATGGATATCGTCGAGATGGTCCTCGGCGGACT
>JAWOKY010000111.1:0-2553 GCA_033853975.1 Thermodesulfovibrionales bacterium | reverse complement strand
CTCTATCCGATGTGGCTGATGCAGCTTGGAGAGGTTATCTTCGGAGGCGTCGGCTCAGGACTTTACGGAATGTTGATTTTCGCCATCATTACCGTTTTTGTGGCCGGGCTGATGGTCGGACGCACGCCGGAATATTTAGGCAAGAAGATCGAGATGTTCGAGATGAAGATGACCATTCTTGCAGTGCTGATAGTCAATGCGCTCGTCAAGATCGGAACCGCTGTAGCGGTCTCGACAAAGGCAGGAGTTGCAGGCATCTCTAACCCGGGCCCCCACGGGTTTTCGGAGGTCCTCTACGCTTTTTCATCGGCCTCGAACAACAACGGAAGCGCCTTTGCAGGTCTCAGCGTCAATACGATTTTTTATAACACTGCCCTCGGAATCGTCATGTTCATCGGCCGTTTTTGGGTAATCATACCGATAATGGCCATAGCAGGTTCGCTCGCCGCCAAGAAGAAGGTGCCTGCAGGATTGGGGACACTTCCGACATATACGCCACTATTCGTGTTCTTCCTTATCGGGGTCATATTGATCGTCGGAGCATTGTCGTTCATGCCGGCGCTGGCCCTCGGGCCGATTGCGGAACATTTGATGATGGTAGGAAGATAAGTATCTTGCGGGGGCACAACATGCCTTGCCCCTACCGGAGATAAAGAAATTGTGAGGTTATCATGACCAAAAGAAAAGAAAAAAGATCACTCTTTGAACCGCAAATCGTAAAGCGGGCTTTGTGGGATTCGGTCAGAAAACTTAATCCTCGCTATCAGATAAAAAATCCCGTCATGTTCGTAGTTGAGGTTGGAAGTGTTCTTACGACGATCCTTTTCTTCAACGCGCTTACAGGCAGGGGTGAGGCATCACCGGGTTTTATCCTGCAGATTTCGATATGGCTCTGGATAACTGTTTTATTTGCGAACTTTGCCGAGTCCTTGGCGGAGGGAAGGGGCAAGGCCCAGGCTGAAGCCCTGCGGAAAACGCGTCGCGAGATCATGGCAAAAAGACTGGCGGCGCAGGACCGGAATTCCGGCGTCACGTCGGTTTCTTCATCGCAGCTCAGGAAGGGCGACATCGTTCTGGTGGAGGCCGGAGACATTATCCCGATGGACGGAGAGGTTATCGAGGGTGTTGCCTCGGTGAATGAAAGCGCGATTACCGGCGAGTCCGCTCCGGTCATCAGGGAGAGCGGCGGGGACTTCAGTTCTGTGACCGGCGGCACAAAGGTGCTGTCCGACTGGCTTGTGGTGAGGATCACGACTAATCCGGGCGAGACCTTCCTTGACAGGATGATCAGTATGGTCGAGGGCGCGAAACGCCAGAAGACACCGAATGAGATTGCACTCAACATCCTCCTTTCAGGAATGACGATCATTTTTCTTGTAGTAACCGCGACCCTTCTTCCTTATTCCATATTCAGCGTGCAGGCCGCGGGCCATGGAAGCCCCGTGACTCTTACTGTCCTGGTGGCGCTTCTTGTATGTCTTATCCCTACAACCATCGGCGGCCTCCTTTCGGCTATCGGAATTGCCGGCATGGACAGGATGATCCAGGCCAATGTAATTGCCATGTCGGGACGCGCTGTGGAGGCGGCGGGTGATGTTGACGTGCTTCTTCTTGATAAGACCGGGACGATAACACTCGGCGACCGGCAGGCTACCGCGTTCATGCCTGTGGCGGGAGTCGATGCCCGGACCCTCGCAGATGCGGCCCAGCTTGCATCTCTCGCAGACGAGACCCCCGAGGGGAGAAGCGTAGTTGTTCTGGCAAAAGAAAAATATGGTATCCGCGAAAGGGACATCAATTCCCTCAGAGCTGAATTTGTCCCTTTCTCCGCCCAGACGAGAATGAGCGGCGTCAATCTTGACAGTCGTCAAATCCGCAAGGGGGCGGCTGATGCTGTCGAAAAATATGTCCGGTCGCAGGGGGGAACGTTTCCGTCAGACACCCGATCAATCGTCGACGATATCTCCAGACAGGGCGCAACGCCGCTTGTCGTGGCCGAAGGAGTGAAAGTGCTTGGCGTGATCCAATTAAAAGACATAGTCAAGGGGGGCATAAAGGAGCGGTTTGCTGAAATGAGGCAGATGGGGATCAAGACGATCATGATCACCGGAGACAATGCGCTTACAGCTTCTGCGATTGCCGCTGAGGCAGGCGTAGATGACTTTTTGTCGGAAGCGACTCCCGAGACAAAGCTCAAGCTGATCCGTGAGCACCAGGCAGGCGGAAGGCTTGTGGCAATGACGGGCGACGGGACCAACGACGCACCGGCCCTTGCCCAGGCCGACGTTGCTGTTGCCATGAATACCGGGACCCAGGCGGCGAAGGAAGCGGGCAATCTTGTGGACCTCGACTCCAATCCGACGAAGCTGATTGAAATCGTCGAGATCGGAAAACAATTACTTATGACCAGGGGTACGCTCACAACGTTCAGTATCGCCAATGATGTTGCGAAATATTTTGCCATCCTTCCGGCAGCGTTCATTTCTATCTATCCGGCTCTCGGCGCTCTCAATATCATGCATCTTGCGACTCCGGAGAGCGCTGTATTGTCGG
>JAWOKY010000110.1:0-4067 GCA_033853975.1 Thermodesulfovibrionales bacterium | reverse complement strand
AGAGGCGGATCACCAATCGTCCGTTCACATATCTCAGGCTGTGATAGCGGCGGTAGAAGCGGCCGATCCTGTCCACTACCTCTTCCACGGAGTGGACCTGCTCGAAGAGGTAAAAATCGGAATCGCTGATATAGCCTTCCGCGAGGAGCTTTCCCCTGAAGAATTGAATGACCTGCGACCAGTATGTGCCGCCGGGTTCGTCCACGAGGATGAGGGGAATGGGATCGCGCTTGCCTGTTTGAACGAGGGTAAGGGTCTCCATGGCCTCGTCAAGGGTCCCGAACCCTCCGGGGAAAAGGACCACGGCATGTGCTTCCTTGAGAAAGGCTATCTTCCGGTTGAAGAAGTACTTGTACACGATAAGGCGGGAATGTCCCTTGAGCACAGGATTTGCCTGCTGTTCGAAGGGAAGCCGGATGTTCACCCCGAAGGAGTGCCCGGGGCCGGCTCCTTCGTTCACCGCTTGCATGATCCCCGGCCCGCCGCCGGTAATCACCATATACCCTGCCTCGGCAATCTTCTTTCCGACCTGCCTGGCCATACTGTAGATACGTTCCTCCGGCCGCGTCCGGGCGGACCCGAAGACCGTGACCTTTCGCACGTTCTTGTAAGGACCGAACACCTTGGAGGTGAACCACATCTCCTTTAGCGTGGAGTTCATAAGCTTGAGGTCCGCCTTGTCCTCCTTCTCCTCCTGACCTGCCTTCAGGCAGGCAAGGATCATTTCCCGCACTATCTCAGGGCTGCGGATGCCGCCCGCAAGCTCAACAAGCCTGTCTATCGCTTCATCAGCCGTTTCGTTTGTTCCTTTGAATCGCAGTTTCATGGACTTCATCCTCCGTTGTCTTAATTCTAACAGGAATTCGCCTGTTCATGCGAAGGGAGGAAGAAAATAAGAGAGGGCTTTCGCGCCGGTGGCCGCGGCGCCGGAAAAAGCGGCAGTTTGGAATCTCACGGGATGAATGCGGTTGATTTGAACACGGATGGCTTTTGTGGTAGGGTAAGAAAAGAGAGAGAAAGCGATGAAACTGATCTGTTCCAGCCGCACATCGTTGCGACCCTTGCGGAATATTCCCGGGGTTCATTATCTCGCAATGAGGGCGAAGCTGGCATCAATTGATCCTGGATGACGGGAGTATCTCCTTCGCGCTCAATGAAGCGCGGAACTCTCGAGCGGCTCTTCTGGGGCAACAGACAGTGACAAGGAGGCTTTGATGCAAGGACAATCTTCAGAGAGAAGGCTAAGAACGATCGAAGCAATTATCGCCGTTATTCTGGCGATACTGACGGTATCAGTCGCAACCGGCTGGTGCGGAGAGGTGTCGGCACCGTCTGCCAAAATAGCACGCGAACTGACAGAATCGGCTGCTGCAGGGCCTCTGCGGGTCATCGTGATGATGGAAGCAGAAGGAGGAAGCCTCGGCCAGACCAAAGATATTAAGCGCGCTGCGAGCACGGTCTCGTCCCTCGCCGCCGGTTTTGCCCGTACCGTGAGGACATATGACCATCTCCCCTTTGTAGCAATGGAGGTCGCCGACAAGGACGCGCTCACGGCCCTCGGAGCAATGCCGGAAGTCCACATGGTCTTTCCGGACCGCCTCAGGCACCTGCCGGAGAACAAAGCATCTGAGACGCAAAACTTTACCCCCCAAATATACCCGCAGAACGTTGACAGAATCGGCGCGCAACAGGCATGGAACGCCGGGTATACCGGGGCGGGATGGTACATAGCCATACCGGATACCGGCGTCCTGACGACACACGAGCTCTTTGCGGGCAAGAATATAGTGGAGGCGTGTTTTTCGTCTACTAATTGCCCCAACGGCCAGACGACCATGTTCGGACCCGGGGCTGCCCAGCCCTTCAATAACACATACGCCAGCTATGAGCATGGCACCCATGTTGCCGGGATCGCCGCGGGGAACAGCGGCAAGTTGTTCGGCGTGGCAAAGGACGCCTCACTGATTGCCATCCAGGTTTTTTCCACCTTTACCACCGCCGCCGCCTGCAACCCTTCGCCCGTCCCCTGCCTTGCGTCTTTTGATTCTGACGAACTGGCGGCATTGGACTATATCTATTCACTCCGCAATACCTATCCGATAGCGGCGGTAAACATGAGCTTCGGGGGAGACGCATTCTCGAGTCAGTCAATCTGCGATACGAGCGGGAACGATCCACTTTATAAGATCGCAATGAACAATTTACGCAGTGCCGGAATTGCATCGGTGGTCGCGTCAGGGAATGACGGGCTATGCAACGGCATTGAAGCCCCGGCCTGTGTATCCCCGGCGATATCGGTCGGCGCCGTGAATGATACTGATACGGAAGCGAGTTTCAACGATTGGCATTACTCCATGCTCAAGGTCCTGGCGCCGGGCGTGCTTATCTATTCCGCCATACCTGACACGCCGTCGAGCTATGCGTATCTGAGCGGGACTTCAATGTCCACACCCCATGTCGCAGGCGCGTGGGCGATTCTGAAACAGAAGAACCCGCAGGCTTCCGTTGATGCCATTTTCAACGCGCTCGCAGATACCGGCGTACCCGTCCGCACCGTCTGCACCAACATCAATGATTACAAACCGAGAATACAGATCGATGCGGCCCTCTCGCCCTCACCAATACCCGTCCCTTCATCACCGTTGGGTTTTTCCTATGCGACAACTGCATCTCCGGTGTTGAATTTTTCACAGGCAATGCCGGGAGGGGTTGGTCCGGTGGCAGGGACCGGCACCCTCGTGGATCTGCGGGTGGGGTTCGCACCATTCGCCGGGCCGGTGGATATATATCTGGCATATGTCTTTTCGGGATCTCCTACGATACTCAATAATGTGAAACCGGACCTCTCCTTCCAGTCATTCGGCTTCAACGATGTGGTTCAGGCCTTGTCCACAGGGGTACCCCCGGCCGGAGCCGTCCCCTGGATGCAGAGTACTGTCGGCCCTGTGGCCAGCTCACTTTATGGGATCATGCCGATCTCGTCACTGCCTCTGGGTACTTACAACGTGTATATCCTTGTAACGCCTCCCGGGGTCATTAATAAATATTACTTGTGGTCAACCAGTTTTTCAGCCTTCTTGCCACTCGCCCGCATGTTGCCGGATGGCATTTATGGAGCCTCCTTTCCGTGAAATCCGGCGTTCATCCCTGCTATGAGATAAGCGCAGAATTGGGTAAATCACCAGATTGTGGCTCACAGGACCGATATCTTTGCGCCTCCTCTTGGCCACAAGGTGCTGTTTAATAAAGATTAGTTCGGCTTTCCTTTCATGGCACGCCTCTTGCTAAAATTGTCCGTCATGAAGAATAGGTTCATGGAGACAACGAATTGCTTCTCGGGGGTTTGCCGGACGTACCGGTCTCGACACAAAATACGGAACAGGAGTGCCGCGGGAAGGTGCAGCCATGATTAAAGGCGCAAATGGAGTGCTCGGCCTTGCAGTGGCGGCGGCCCTCTTCTTCTGGGTAATAGACGCCTTTATCGATTATTCGGCGCACTATAACGAGTCCTTTTTCAGCGTGCTGTTTCTCGACAGGGGAGAGGTTGCGTTCCGATTGCTCTTCTCCGTCTGTTTTCTCACCTTCGGCTTTTTCACGGCACGAGCCTTTTCGAAACAAAAGCAGACAGAGGGAAAGCTCCTGAGCGAAATCGCCGAGCGCAAGAGGGCTGAAGAATCCCTGAATGAGGCGGTCAGGGTTGCGCAAGAAGAAAAGGTCAGGGTAAAGGAAATTATGGATGCGATAAGCGATGGCATCAGCATTCAAGATACGGATTTCAGGGTCATATATCAAAATCAGGCTCACAGGAAGATTGTGGGGGGAGAGTACGCGGGCGAATACTGCTACAGGAAATACGCTCGCGCCGAACAGATCTGCAAGGGATGTCCCGTTGAACTGTCATTCAGGGACGGCAGGCCCCGCAGACAGTTGAAAAGCATCCCGCGGGACGAGGGGATGCTCCAAATTGAGATTAATGCATCACCGCTGATCAACTCCACCGGGGAGATCATTGCGGGCATAGAGGTCGTTCGGGACGTGAGCGAGAGGAAGCAAATGGAGGAGGAACT
>JAWOKY010000109.1:0-4644 GCA_033853975.1 Thermodesulfovibrionales bacterium | reverse complement strand
TATGTTCTCCCTTCAAAGAAACTCTGTGCTTAGAGCAAAAATATCGATAGACCGGACCGCCTTTCGCTCCCTGCGATATTTCTCGACAGTTCTAAGCTCATTCCACTACAGCTTCAAAACTCGCCCTTCGGGCTCAGACAATTGAAGCTGTTGCCGCTCCATTTCGTCAAGAACTGTTACCGAGAAATATCGATGCCGCTCAAGGCAGTCCAGCCTATCATGCCGTTGGAATGCAGCTATGTCTTCTTCATCGCCTCCAGCACTGTTTCCGGTTTCATGGGGAGCCTCCTCAACCGTATCCCCGTGGCATTGAATACGGCGTTGGCCACCGCAGGGGCGACAGGGGGAAGACCGGGCTCGCCGATACCGCCGAGAGCTTCACCACTTTTTACGATATGGACCTCGATCTCCGGGGCCCCACTCATCCTGAGGATCTGATACGTATCGAAGTTCGAAGACCTCACCCCGCCATCGGCAAGAGTGATGCCCTCCCTGAGGGCCGCGCTCAAGCCCATGATGATCGCGCCCTGCATTTGCGCAGTAATGATCGCCGGGTTCACCACGTCTCCGCAATCCACTGCGCACACAACTCGGTGTACCCTTATCATCCCATCCTTCCTGTTCACCGATACTTCTGCCACCTGGGCCACATAGGTCCCAAAGGAGAGGACCTGGGCAATGCCTCTGCCCTCCGCGCCGGAAAGCGGCTTGGACCAGCCGGCCTTTTCGGCTACGACCTCCAGGAGGTGGCGCGGTCTTGGATGATTCTTGAGAAGACCCAAACGGAACTCCAGAGGGTTTTTCCCTGCTGCGTGGGCCATCTCGTCCACAAAGCTCTCCACCGTGAAACCGTTGTGGGAGCTTCCGACAGATCGCCAGAAACCGACCGGCACAGGAGTATCGATCCTCACATATTCGACGTGAAGGTTCGGGATCTCGTATTCCATATTCTCCAGTCCCTCTACCGCTGCCGGATCGATGCCTCCCCTGACGCGTTCAGGAAATACCCGTGCAAAGATGGACGGGCATACTATCTTGTGCGACCACGCAACAAGCTGTCCGTTTTCATCGAGCCCTCCCTCGATACTTGAGCAGTTCGCGGGCCGGTAGAGGTCGTTTTGCATATCCTCTTCTCTTTTCCAGATGAGCTTGACCGGCTTCTTCACGGCTTTTGATATCTTCAATGCCTCTTCCAGGACATCTGTCTCGAACCTTCTGCCGAAGCCTCCTCCGAGATAGGTGGTATGGACGTGTATCTGATCAGGTTTCAGTCCCGTTTCCTTCTCAGCGAGTCTCAGGACGCCTGACTGATTTTGTGTCGGGATCCATATCTCGCATTTATCGGGGCCGACATGGGCTGTGCAGTTCATGGGCTCCATCGTCGCGTGGGACAGATAGGGCAGCACGTAGGTCGCCCCGGCCTTCCTGGCTGCCTTGCCGAGCGCGGCCTTCACGTCGCCGTCGTTCCTCGCGGAGAGGCCGTTCTTTCCGAGATCGCCCATGAACCTTTTTTCGAGCGTTTCGTCATTCATGCCCGGATCCGAGCCCTTTCCCCAACTCACCTTAAGGAGGTCCCTGCCTTTCCAGGCTGCATCAGGTGTTTTAGCGCAGACCGCGATACCGGTGTGCAGGGACACCACATTGGTGACTCCCTTCACCTTCATTGCGGCGTCTTTATCAAAGGAGGTGGGTTTTGAACCATAGGCGTAGGGGCGGGCGATCGAAGCGTAGAGCATACCAGGGACCTGGACATCGATGCCGAATACGGCGGCGCCGTTGACTTTCGCATGAATATCGAGACGGTCAAGCGGCTTGCCTATGTACTTAAACATGCCCTTGTCTTTCAGGGGCGGATCCTGGGGGACCTTGAGGCCGGCAGCCTTCGCGCTCAACTGGCCGTAAGTGAGTGTCCGGCTGGATCTTTTGTGTGTGACCGTCCCGTTGATCGTCTCGCATTCATTTATCGGGACCTGCCAGGTTTTGGCCGCAGCGGTGAGGAGCATCTGTCTCGCCGAAGCTCCTGCCTTGCGAAGCGGATCGTACATGTCCCTGACGCTGGAGCTGCCTCCGGTGAATTGCATGCCTCGCGCCGGGTCCTTATACTTGTCCGCGGCAGGAGCACTCTCAAACCGTATCTGCTTCCAGTCCGCATCAAGCTCGTCGGCCAGAATCATCGGCAGTGAAGTGAAAACACCCTGTCCCATCTCCGACTTGTTCACGACAACGTTTACTATGTTATCCGGCCGCACCTGCAGCCAGATGCTGGGGCTGAACGGGGCCGCGCCCTTCTTCAGTTCGCTGGCGGACAAGAGCCGGTAGCCTGAAGGCGTGACGGAAACCGCGATCGCCAGACCTGCGCCCGCAAGGGACTTCTTTATGAACTCACGGCGTGTGATTGTTCTGCTCATGACTTCCTCCCCTCCCTTGCCGCCAGACGTATGGCCCGCTTGATGGACGGATAGGTTCCGCAGCGGCAGAGATTGCCTTCCATGGCGTTGAGGATCTTTTCTTCGTCCGGCTCCCTCTCTTCCGAAAGAAGGGCAATGGCCTGCATGATCTGGCCGGACTGGCAGTAGCCGCACTGGGGCACCTGCTTCCTGACCCAGGCTTTTTTTACCGGATGATCTTCAGGGATTCCCTCTATGGTCGTAATCTTCTTTCCCCGGGCGTCACCCACCGGCACCTGGCACGACCTCTGTGCCTTGCCGTCGATATGCACCGTGCAGGAGCCGCACATGCCTATGCCGCACCCGAACTTCGTGCCGGTGAGCTTGAGGTGCTCCCGTATCACCCACAGAAGCGGCACATCGGGATTCACGTCAACCGCGTGGCGTTTGCCGTTAATATCGAGATGGATCATATGTTCCTCCTTTTGGTCAACGCAGTCTTTTCCGGGCAGATCCGGATAGCAACCTCTCCCCTATTTTTCATTATATTTGATCGGAAAGTGTTGTCAATTCATATGTCTGAACGTTACGGTTTGACAGCGACGGGGTCATGTGATATAGGTGATAGCAGGGGGTAACGGCAGGCGGGAACGAAAGGAGGAGGGAGATGAAAACCAGCAGGATTTTAGTGGTTTTGGCGCTGTCGGCGTTTCTGCTGAGCGCGATCATGGTCAGCGCAAAGGCGGATGAAGCGAGACAGGATGTCCTCTATGCCTGTGACTGTGGTCCCCAATGCAACTGCAATTCGGTGAGTACGAGCCCCGGGAACTGTGCGTGCGGCAAGCCAATGAAGTGGGGACATGTGGTCAAGATTGAGGGGAACGAAGCGCTTCGTTGCACGTGCGAAGAAGGGTGTAAGTGCAGCATTGATGCGAACGATCCCACGAAGTGCGGATGCGGAAATCCTGTAAAGAGAGTCAGCCTCAAGGGGACAGGGATCTATTTCTGCAATTGCGGAGGCTCCTGCACGTGCAACACCGTTTCGGACAAGCCGGGCAAATGTAAATGCGGCATGGACCTTAAGAGGGTCGATTCATAGACTGTTACGTCGGAAGAAAGGCAGGGCCGAAACACGCTCTGCCTTACCGGTAATTGGTGAACTGAACGGCGATGCCGAAGTCTTTTTCTTTCAGTTTGGCGATGATGGTCTGAAGTTCGTCGATCTTCTTCCCCCTCACGCGGACCTGATCCTTCTGTATCTCCGCGCTCACCTTCAGCTTCAGGTCCTTGATGAGCCTGACCATCTCCTTTGCCTTGTCCTGGGGAATTCCCTGCTGAAGGGTCACCACCTGGCGGACCGTGCTTCCGGCAGCCTGCTCTACCTTGCCGTATGAAAGGGCTTTGAGGGATACGCCCCGCTTGACGAGCTTGGACTGGAGGATGTCGATAACACTTTTCAGTTTGGTCTCGTCATCGGAAACGATGGTCATCAGTCCCTTGTCCTTGTCCAGCTCGACAGAGCTCTTGCTTCCCTTGAAGTCGAACCGCTGCTCTATCTCTTTTATCGCCTGGTTGACCGCGTTGGAGACCTCCTGCAGGTCCACTTTGCAGACGATATCAAAAAAATGCTCATCAGCCATTTCCCCTCCTTTCCTTATTGTTCGACCCGCTCCGCCTTCACGGAGAGGTAGTAGGCAACCATGAGGATGAAGACCACCGCGGCGCTCAACCCTATTTCATAGAGCTTCTCCACGGGGACGTGATCCAGGAAAGAGGTCTGGGCCTCTATGAGGAGTATCCTCCTCACCGCCGCGATGATGCCGATGGCGAGAAAAGGTCCAAGAACAAACTTCTGTTTCCTGAGGAAGCGTATCACCGTCCAGAGAAGTTCCAGGATGATCAGTGCAAGGAGCACGTCGTTCACGAGGTGTATGACAGACTCCCGTGAAGGGTTGAGCACATTGAGGAAGGCATAGTAAAGGATCAGGCTGCACGCGCCGAGCAGGAGCAGCGCCGCCACGACATGAAAGGCCATGTCGATCTGTATGAGCCATTTCCGGAATACATCAGTGAATTCTTTTTTCTGACCTTCCATAGGTGGTTGAATTATACCCGGTGAAGCGCAAAAAATCCATACGGATGTTACACTAGAGGAGGTCCGTGCCGGGGTCTATCGGAGGATACGTGTATAGAGACGGTCCCGATTATATTCAATTCTATCCTACGCTGAGGTGCAATCTCTCCTGCTCATTCTGCT
>JAWOKY010000108.1:0-3526 GCA_033853975.1 Thermodesulfovibrionales bacterium | reverse complement strand
TCAAAAGAGCCCATCGAAAGACTTTCCTCATCTATACCCCCTTTCTCTATTGAATCGTTTCTTTTTGGACCTTATTTCTCCTGGATCTCATCTGAATGGCTACCCTCATATGCTACTGAAGGGGCATACGCATCATCTCCTTTCCCTCTCCTTGCAACAATCCTTTGTCTCCAGTGAAGCAAACAAATAGATTTGCCCTTACTATGTGAGTGTTCTCGCTCAGCCATTTCTATAAACCATGAGCCAAAACGCACACCCCGCCGCCGGCAAAAGAAACACCAGGGCTGATTACCATCTTTTTCTGGAATCTGAAGCTTTTCCATCCTCTACACATCAGGTGGAACCTAGGCAAAAGACGCTTTGTGGAAGGGTCGTCCTCTCTTTGTGAAGACGATACATCTGAAAAAGGCATTACCTCCCCATCCCTCTAATATTCGAAATTTATTTACAACCACATCATTTGACCAGAAAATGAAATTTTTGTCAAGACCCCGAAAAACTCCAAGAAAAAATAGCTAGTTACAGGATTCTCCCGGTGCGAGAAAAAACACTCGGCGCAGCCCATATGACGGCTCTCCTGAACCGATTTTGCCGTCTCTTTTGAATATCCCGGAAGTCCTTCCGTTGTGGCGGAACGCAGAGGCTGTGGGAAATGGCGCAAAAAAACCCCGCCTCTTGCGAGGCGGGGCGGGCAACTACTCAGATTAGACGCTACATTACAGCCTACGGCCGCTCAGGCGTGCTCCATGCGCCGGTGGTACGGTTGTACGCGGCCAGGTACTTATAGGATTCGGTCGTGCTAGGGTCGTTCGCTGTCGGACCTTTCACATAGAGAGCGGGGAAAGTGGCCCTGGCCGTAGCGGTTGTCGACAAGTTGATCGTCTTATCATCAAGAAAGTCAATGGTGTCGTAGAGGAGCCTGCGGGCATAGGTCCGCGCGTGCACGTAAGCTGCGGGCTCCTTGGTGAGGATATTGATATTGAAGCAGGCGCCCATCAGCTTCTTGGCATCGGCCTGGCTAAGCGCTCCACTGCGCGTCCAGTTCTTCACCGCGGTTGTGCCGTCCAATTCAAAGAAGTACGGATTCGCAGCAGGAATGTACTTGATACCATACTTGTTCTGCAACACAGTCGTAGCCACCATCAAGGCATTCTGGAAAGGCACAGCCTGCTCCTCCAGGAAGGTTGTCAAGTGTGCCTGCGTATCGACTTCTGTGCCATGGCACTTGCTGCAGACCTGGTTCGCGGCGTTTATGTTAATTGCCCAGGTATGGCTCGTGCTCCGGGTAGGCTGGCCGGTTGCCTGCATGTGGCAGGTGACACAGGGGCCGTTCGAGTCAAAATTACCCGGGGTAAAGACCGCCGGGTTATGGCTGTCGCCATTAATGGCCGTGGTCCCGAGTTTCCGGTGGGTGCTTGTAACATCGCCGCCGTCCGCATCAGAGGTGAGAGACTTTCCGTAGGTGGTTGTGCCGATCGGGGTGTTCGGATCGACAAAGGCGATGAAGCCTGACTTCACATACATCATGCCTGCGGCCGCCAGGTAGTGGGAGTTGACGAAGCCGGCGTTACTGAAGTCAGTAATGCTGTTCAGAGATTCGCCGCTTTCACGACCGGCATGACAGGGGATGCAGACATCCGATGCCTGGACATTCGGGAACTGAGCAGCCGCTCCCTTGAATTTGTATGGTGCGCTAAAGCTGCCCGGATCCCACAACAGGCCCGAGATGTTGTTGCGGTCTGCGCTTGTATTACGGTGGCAGCCCCAGCAGTAGAGCATTTCTCTCTGCTTCGAAGACTTGGAAGTGGTTTTCCAGCCGGCCAGGTGTGAGAAGTCGTTATTAGCCGGGTTGTAGGTGGCCGGGTTCTTGAAGAAGTTGGATGCGCCCGTCGCCGTGTGGCACCTCTGGCATGCCTGTCTGTCCGCGCCGCTCCAATCGTAATGCGCCCAGGGATCCGCGTTACCGGCGGCAGCATTCATGACGAGATCGACCTGGTCAACGGTCCTGGGATTATTTCCGGCAGCGCCGTACTTTGCGCTCAGCAGCTCGCCGCCGTGAGGGGACATGGCCCAGTCTCTAAAGATCGTGGTCTTATTCGGGTCATACCCTGAGGCGTTCGGATTATTGCTCGTTTCTGTTCTGGCCTCATGGCCGTGGCAGTCAAAGCACGGCGTGGCATTAGGATTTGCTTCTGTGGGCAGGCGGAGAACATAGCCTGTAATACCCTTGGTCGGGTTATCGGTGTTGTTCAAGTGAGTCGTCGCGATAATGCGGTTCCACGTGTTCTCATGATGACCGACCGGCGCCGTACCTGATGCGGCAGTACCGGAGGCCATCACCTTTGAACCGTCAAAGGTCTTAAGGCCGTGGCAACTGGTGCAGAAGTTGAACTGGTCATTGGCCTTGTTGCTCTTGGTCGGGTTCCAGTTGACAACATCCCCGGCAGTATTTCTCGCGTTGACGGTGCGGAGGCCGCCGCCATGCTGATGGCAGGTCCCGCACTCAAACGTGGTGTATTCAGGAACCAGGGGCACCGCACCCTGATAAGCCGCGTTATCCATTACATCTTTCGTTCCGGTCAGACCGTAAAAAGCGCCAAGCACGCCGCCTTGATGGGTATGACAACGCCTGCATGAACCGCCTTCTTCAATTACCATGTTGGCGTGCTTGGAAGAAGCAAACATGGTTGAGGAGTTGGTGGCATGAGAGCCGCTGTGGCAGCTTGCGCAGCGTGCGCCGTTGTCGGCGAACGGATCGGGATAGGGGATAGGACCTACACCGTTGTGCTGTCCGCCGCCACCGTGGCAGGCTTCGCAGCCATTGCCGTTGTTCGCATGCGGCGAATCTTTATGGGGCGAGGTTCTGTCATACTGGGCAACAATGCCCTCCTTTGTCAGAGGGTCTAAAACAGCGCTGTGGCACTGTCTGCAGAGTGCGTCTCCCACTGACGCTACGGTGTCGGGTGTTCCCGACGCCGATCCTTCCTTGTTGGACGAGCCGCAGCCATACAGAAAAGCGGCAAGCAACAGGACACAGAGGATCATAATACTGAACTTCTTCGTGCTCATAATACTTCCTCCTTTCCTGGTTAGTTTTCTTAAAATGTTCCGGGTAAATGGCATTTGAGACAAGTCCTGCCATCGCTGGCACGCCTGAGCTTCCCCGATATGTTGCCCCAGTTCCTCGGGTGCGGACTCACTTTCCCGCTGCTGTGGCACTGGATGCAGACGTCTCCATCGGGGTGGCAGACCTGGCAGGTCTGGAGACTCCTGCGCGCCTCGCGCGAATGCTCGCCTATTGCGGCCGTATATTTCTGGCCATTTGGTCCAAGCATCTGGTGAGATTTGATCTGGAGCGTCCCTGCAGGGAACTTGTTGTGGCACTGATTGCAGAACTTTTCCGCGTCGTGGCATCGGTAGCATGACCGGGGATCGTCCTTTGCCTTGATGGGATGGATCTCCCTCCAGTCCGTCCTGTGGGACTTGGGCATATAATCGACACCCGAAGTGGAGACGTGCAGATTGG
>JAWOKY010000107.1:0-4179 GCA_033853975.1 Thermodesulfovibrionales bacterium | reverse complement strand
TGTCCAGCTTCTTGAGGAGTTTGTGCCTTTCGCCGAGGATGTCCCTCTTCAGATAGATCTGTACCCTCCCCGACGCGTCCTGTACATGAGCAAAAGCGGCCTTTCCAAAATCCCTGTATGTGATTATCCTGCCTGCCAGAGAGCAATGCGCGACGTCTGCCTCCAGTTCTTCCTTCGTTGCATCGCGGTACTTTTCGAGCAGCGCCGCCGCATGGTCAGAGGCATCAAACGGGCCGCCATAGGGCTTGATGCCCATCTCTGCCAGCTCTTCTATTTTCCTGATTCTCTGTTTGATGAGTTCGTTGGTCTCTTCCATAGTCACCTCGGCAAATCTATGGATTATAATGGCAAATTTCGGGGTAAGTCAAGAAAACGGGATTTACGCGGATTGACGATGGTATTTTTCCATCAGATAGCACAACAGGTATTCAACACGAGACTTGAGGCTGTCCGGATCGAGGTCTGCGCCCTTGTTGACATAATTGGCCGGTTCAAGATTCTGCATGTTCTGCTTAAGGCTTTCATCCGCCTTTTCAGCCGAGAAGAAGACTACGGGGACCCTGCGTGCCCTGTTCTGTTCTTCGAGCGCCCTCATCGTCCTTGCAGCAACGAGACCGTCCATCACCGGCATGTTCAGATCCAGAATCGCGAGTTCCACAGGTTGTTTGCCAGCCAGAAGCCTCGAATACTCGGCTGTCAGTCCCAGACCGTCTTCAAAGGAAAGGATGCGTCTGGAAAGCTCTTTCTCCCTTATGAGGTCTTCGATGATTTTTCTTGTATACCTGGAGTCCTCGGCGACGAGTATACACCCCTCTGCCGTAGTATTCTTAGGTTCCCATAGTTTCTGGACTTCAAGGGTAAAGCCGCAGTACGCACAGGTCACTTCCCTTCTCGCATTCCTCTCGATAGTGTTGAAAGGAACCTGCTCGTCACAGCAAAGACAATATTGCGTGTTCCCCATTCGTATGATTATAGTTGGAGTCTGTCATTAATGCAACAATTTAATCGCCGACAGGACCTTCCCTAAAGCCTGCCCGATCGAATTATGGAGATGACGAGCCAGATGCCGAGAAAAAAGGCGACCCCGAAGGCAAGGAAGCCCAGCACGGACATGCCGTATATCTTCGGTCCCACGCCGGTTGCGTGCATGATCGCCGAACTGAGGAGGATCGCGCTGATGATCATGCTGAAGGCCACGCGGTTGCTTGACCGGTCCATATCCCTGATAAACTTGTCCAGCCCCACGTGCGTCATTTTAAAGTGGATATCGTCTTTCAGCACCTTCCGGACAATCTGTTTCATCTGCTTGGGAAAGAGGACGAAGAAATCGCTCACTTCCATGACATTCTTTTTCGTCTTTTCATAGAGCCTCGAGGGACGTATCCTCTCCCGTATCAATTTGGTGGCGTATGGTTCCGCGGCGGCGATAAAGTTGAAATTAGGGTCGAGCTCCCTCCCCAGGTTTTCCAGTATGAGCATCGCCTTGTTCACCAGGAGAAGGTCCGCGGGAATTTTCAGATTGTGTTTGATCGCCAGATGCGTCACCGTGTCCATATATTCCGCGAAATTCAGTTCCTTCAACGTAAGACCGTAAAGCGGTTCGAGGAAGTCCGAAAGGTCGGCCTTAAACTCCCTCCTGAAGACATCGAGGTCCACGTGCTCGGGCACGAGGCCGAGTTCGATGTACTGCTCGATAAGTTTATCGAAATCCCTGTTTATCAGAGCGAGGAAGGTATTGGCCATCGTCTCCCTGAGCTCCGGCGATACGCGGCCCACGATGCCGAAATCCATGAACCCTATCCTTCCGTCAGGCATGGCAAAAATATTTCCGGCATGGGGATCCGCATGAAAAAAACCGTCTTCCAGTATCTGTTTGAAATATGCATCAACGCCGATCTTGGCGAGTTTCACGCGGTCGAGGCCGAGTTTCGTTATTCCTTCGATATCATCTATCCTGACACCCTCGATCCGTCCCATGACGAGGACCTTGCCGGTTGTGAATTCGTTGAAGACACACGGGATATAGACATCGGGGCTGTCCGCAAAGTTCCTTCTGAACCTCACGCAGTTCCGTGCCTCCTCCGTAAAGTCGAGTTCCTTTCTCACCGTCCGCGCAAACTCATCGACAATCCCCGAGGGGTTGAAGAAGACGCTCTCCGGCACGTACCTTTCCATGAGGTAGGCAACGGAGGTAAGGATGTTTATGTCTGTTTCGATCTGCTCTTCGATACCGGGCCTCTGGACCTTTATGATGACATCGCTTCCATCGAGAAGCGTTCCATGATAGACCTGGGCAATGGAAGCGGCTGCAACCGGGACGGTATCAAGTCGCGAGAAGATATTGGCTACGGAAAGGCCCGTTTCCTGTTCGATTATCCTGGTGGCCTCTTCTGTCGGGAATGGGGGGACCCTGTCCTGAAGCTTCCTGAATTCGTCGGCAAAAGGCTTGGTGATAAGGTCCGGCCTCGTTGAAAGTATCTGGGCGAGTTTTATAAAGCTGGGACCGAGTTCGGCAAAGGCCATCCTCAGTCTCTCCGGGGTCGTCGGACTTTTCAGGGGGGGCCACTGCCCGAAGGCCCTGATCCTTGTCCTGAAGGGAATGAACCTGCTCAGAGGGATCTGGTCGAGTAACTTTCCAAAACCGTATTTCAGGAGGACATTTACAATCCGCCGCACCCTGTTGACGTTCTTGTACGTCCTTCTGATGCTCAGGAGGCTAAAGGGCATCGGCCTTCCTTATGGAATCTATCCCTTGTCTCCCTCGATCTTTCCAACGCGCGTCGTCAGCGAGTCGATCTTCTCGTTGAGTTTTTCGATGTCCTCTTTCGTGGACAGGTTCATCTTTGACAGTGTCTTGGCGATCATCTCATTAAAGCTCTTGCTCATGTCTTCCGTATTCTTCTGGACCTTTTCGGACCACTCCTTGACGAGTTTCGCACCCTGGGACTCGCTCAGTTCGCCTTTCTTCACCAGCTCGTCCACAAACTCCTTCACCTTCTCCTGAACGCCGAAACCTGCAAGAAGTGCATTTCTGACGACGTCGAACAACGCCATAAAGTCCTCCTTTTAAGCCGTGAAGCGTGAACTGTGAAAAGTGAAAATACTAAAGGCGTGCACCGCGTTTCTTTTCTTCTTATCTTTCACGCTTCACTTTTCACTCTTCACCGTTTTTTTGACTATATCGTATAATGATTCGAGGGCTTTGTCCAGCTTATTTATCTCTTTCGTACCGCCCTGGGCGATGTCGGCTTTGCCCCCTCCCCTTCCTCCTGCAACTGCCGCAACCCGCTTAAGCAGGTCCCCTGCGCTATATGCAGCCGTAAGATCCCGGGTGACCATCGCCACCATGGAGGCCTGTCCGTCGCTCACGGACGCGAGGAGCAGAATACCTGATCCCAAGCCGTCCCTTACGTTGTCTGCCATGACCCTCAGGTCTTTACCGGATATTCCGTCGATCCTATAGGCTATCACCTTGATGCCGTCGATCTCTCTTACCTTATCGAGTATCTTCGAAGAGTTTTCGGCCGCCGACTGTCCCTTGTATTTATCAAGAGACCTTTCGAGTTCCTTCATCTCCGACAGGAGCCTTTGAAGCCGCTCTGAGGGATTCTCCGTGGTCTTGAGAAGCTCCGCAATTTTCTTCAGCTCCGTGTCTTCGCTCCTGAAATAGGCGAGGGCCGCTTTTCCCGTCACTGCTTCAATCCTTCTGATCCCTGAAGCAACGCTCCCCTCGGACAGGATTTTGAAAGGTCCAATGTCGCCCGTGGCGCTCGCGTGAGTGCCTCCGCAAAGCTCGGAACTGATGCCGGATACCGACACCACCCTCACTTCCTTCCCGTATTTCTCCCCGAAAAGCGCGATCACGCCCGACTCCATGGCCTTCTTTGTTTCCATAACCGTTGTCGTCACCTTTATGTTGGCGAGGATATTCTCATTTACGGTATCCTCAAGTGCTTCAATCGTCTCTGCCTCGATGGCAGAGAAATGTGTGAAGTCGAAGCGAAGTCTCTCCGGCGAGACATAGGAGCCTGCCTGTTTTACATGGCTGCCCAGGAGGCTTCTCAGTGCGGCATGAAGAAGGTGCGTCGCTGTGTGGTTCCTCATCGTCGACAGCCTCTTTTCACGGTCCACCGAGCAATGCACTTTTGCGCCTGCCTTCAGCCGACCTTTGACTACTTT